>DAOLIQ010000001.1:0-87163 GCA_035328465.1 Ignavibacteriaceae bacterium
GTCCAATTACATCAAATATCTTCAAGCTTACTTTTGAATCTGCTGCTAAGCTGAAATTAATTGTTGTCGCTGGGTTAAATGGATTTGGATAGTTCTGTGTCAATACAAATGAATTTAAAACAGTATGGTTTATATTTATGATTTTATTGGCGCCAACATACTCATAAGCGCCTATATCCCAATTTCCATATAAACCTCTTACATTACCCAATATATCCTTAGCGAATTCAGGTGCTAAGGTTTGACCATTATTAATTGCTAATGAAGAAGCTGATAAAGAATAAGGGTCTGATCCTGAATTCTGAAAAAGAGGGTTTGAATTAATTGAATTAAGGTCAAAAAATAATTCTGCTTGCCAATCACTCAACGAATTGTAAGTTATATCTCCACGATAAAATTTGTCCGAGTAAAATAGATTATTATCTCCCTCATAACTTGAAGTTTCTTCTGAAATAAAAAGGCTAAAAGAACCGTCCAAATTTGAATATATAATATTGTTTTTTGCAATGACATTAACTTGTGTAGTTGAACCCAATTTCATCCCAGAATAAAAACAATCTACGAGCGTATTATTATATATTTCGTGGGGTTGATCGTTAAATCGATCAATACTTATTCCGTCTTTGCAATTCTCTATCAAATTACTGTAAACTTCATTCTTATTACCTGGCAATCTGATTCCAGCACCTCCAATAATGTTGCTAATTCGGTTAAATCTAATTTTGCCATCACCCCCCATATTTATACCATAATACGCAAGATTATTGCCATCAATAGTATTATATTCAAATATCCCGTTGTGATTTGAATCAAATCGCGCTTGTATGATTCCTTTATCATTATCGAAATGATTAAATCTATTATTCGAAATTGTAAATACATTAGTATTTTTTATTTGTAACTGATCACCAATCGCTGATTCCGTTCCGTTTCTGTCGAAATAATTATTATCAATTAGCAAAGAATTTCCTTGAGAAAATACTCCATCATTTCGATTCAACTCAATTATTGAATTTCTAATGATTGAATTGCTTCCCGCTAAATAAATTCCAAAGTTCAGCTCACCATCATTCACACTTCCATTATGGTGCACATATACATTATCGATTACTATTGATAAATCATTATTATTTCCAACATCGGCATTTATCCCATCCTTTTGATAATTCCTGATTTCTATATTCTCAATTTTTATTCCTTTACTCTTAATTGTTATCCCAATATTATTTAAACTATTGCCATCAAAGATCGCTTTATTTAAGTCATCAGTGTAAGTAGTTATTGTAAGGTATTCTGGTGAAGATGTATCTTTTGTCAAGTCTAATGATTGATTCTTCCAGGTATCTCCATTTTTGAATAAAATGAAATCCGATGAGTTAATCTCCTCACTATCAATACCTTGATTAACACGGACTAAGGTTTGCCAAGCGTACGACGGAGTTAAACCACTGTTAGTATCAGAACCTCCAGAACTAGAAACATAGAAATAAGATTGGCACAAAACTTCGTTAGAGTTTATTAAGATTAAAAATGAAATCAGAAAAACTGTAAACACATTTTTCATTATGATGTCCTTTCTTTAAGTATTGATAAATCACAATCGTATAAAACTTGATATAAGTCTAATCATTTTTTATTATTGAAGCAAGTATTTGCTAAATAATTTTTTTATTTTTTTCAAGGGATTCCCGTTCAAGATTTTTCTTGAAGTCAATCATTTTAGTTAGAATATTCTTATCGGCAGTTGCTAATATTTGTGCGGCAAGTATTCCAGCATTCTTTGCGCCGTTAATCGCAACAGTTGCAACAGGAACTCCTGAAGGCATTTGCACTATTGATAATAACGAATCCATTCCTTCTAAAGATTTTCCTTTTATAGGAACTCCAATAACAGGCAGCGGAGTGAAAGCTGCTGTTACTCCCGGCAAATGAGCTGCGCCACCGGCACCGGCAATAATAACTTTCATTCCTTTTGTGTGTGCGTTAGCTGCATATTCAGAAAGATATTTTGGGCTGCGATGAGCAGAAATTATTTTCATCTCATTTGATATTCCAAACTGATCTAAAACATCTGAAGCTTCTTTCATTATCGGAAGATCCGAATCACTTCCCATAATTATTCCGACTAATATATTTTTAGCTGCCATTTCAACTCCTTTTAATTATTAAAATATTTATCTCCATTGAACAACATAGATTGAATCACCATCTGACTGAAAAATGGATGCGCCTGTTAGATCTGTTCTAAAAACTTTAGAGCCTGAGTTTTGCAATCTCTTCAAAACTTCTTTAGATGGATGCCCAAATTTATTTTTAAATCCTGCGCTTACCAAAGAAATTTTTGGATTAACCTTCCTGCAAAATTCATTTGAAGTACTCGTCTTACTTCCGTGATGACCAACTTTCAAAACATCAGATTGAAGAAAATTAGAATATTTATTTGTGAAATAATTTTCACCAATTGTTTCAAGATCGCCAGTGAATAAAAAGCTGGTATTTCCGTAAACTAATTTGAAAATGCCGCTCTTATCATTTGTGGAAAGCGCTGTATAATTTTTATCAGCGGGATCATTTAAAATGTAAAAACGCACGCCGCCAATTTCTAAATAATTTTTCTTGTAGTAAGTTATAGGCAAATGTTTTTGACGAAGGTATTTCTCAAACCTTACATCTTTCTCAAGCGTTGAATCGAGTTCCGGTTTGAAAATCATATTAATTTTATTTTTTTCTATCAGCGAAATAAATCCAGCATAATGATCTGAGTCAATATGAGTTACAAATCCGTAGTCAATTTTTTCAATGCCTAAATAATCAAGCAAAGGAATTATTACACGCTCGCCATTATCAAAATATTGATCCGCATTGCCGGCATCAATTAGCGCAGTTTTTTCATCTGGAAATTTTATCAGGAAAGCATCCCCCTGCCCTACATCTATCATTACAATGCTAAGTAAATTCGAAGATAGCAATTCTTTATCATCTACTTGAGAATATATAAAAATGTTTAAAACCGTGATAAGTAACAGAATGATTTTAGCCATTCGTGAATTAAATTTTTTCCAAAAATAAATAGTTAAAAAAATAAATATGGAAATCGTAACCGCATTAATGATTGAGAACTGATTTATTCGGGCAAAAGAGAAATCAAGTTCGCCGGCAGACCTGATAAAAGTAAAGAGTGAAAAAGTCAGGTAATCATTCACATATGCATAAACCGATGCAAGCCAAATTGAGACTGAACTGACTGCAAGAGTGAAGATTGCAATCGCAACCACAATTCCGACAGCGGGAATTACGATCAAGTTTGCAGCGAATGCTATGATGGATAATTTTCCAAAATAAAACATTGTGAGTGGAAGAGTGCCGAGCTGCGCTCCGAATGATACTGCAAGAAATAAAAATAAATATCGAAGTATTTTTGATTTCAGGTTAAGAAAATTGATATAATTAGTAATTGATG
This sequence comes from Ignavibacteriaceae bacterium, assembly GCA_035328465.1. Lineage (GTDB taxonomy): Bacteria > Bacteroidota > Ignavibacteria > Ignavibacteriales > Ignavibacteriaceae > JADJEI01. The sequence goes on from DAOLIQ010000001.1 coordinate 3,461, forward strand.
GAGTAACAGCAGCAATTCCTAAAACTGCACCGAATGATAATTGAAAGGATGGGGAAAATAATTCATAAGGTTTGAATAGTAATATTGCCAGTGCAGCGATTGAAAGTGAATTAAAAATGTTGGTCGTGCGATTAGAAACAAATGCAGCAATAATTACTGAAGCCATAACCACTGCGCGGATAACAGAGTCAGGTGAATTTGTAAGGAACATAAAAAATATTAGTCCCGCCGCTGTAAAAAGAGAGCGCAAATAAAGATTGAACCTCCCGAAACAAATTAAAAATATCATTGCGATATACCCAACGTGCAAACCTGAAACAGCGAGTACGTGCACCACCCCTGTGTTTATGAATTGAGTTTTCGTATCGTAATCAATTTCGCTTCTATCCGCAAGCAAAAGTCCTTTGATAAACCCTGCTGTCATTGGCAGATGAATTGACTCAATTCTTGAATCAAGCATTCGCCTGAATTGATGAATACTATTATTAAAATAATTTACTTCATTGTTTACGATATTTACACTACTTGTTTTGTAAGTAATTATTGACCCTGATACTCCAATCGAATGGAGATAATTATTATAATCGAACTCACCGGGATTGCGTTGTGTACGACCTTCTGAAAAAATACCGGACACTGAAATTTTATTTCCCGGTTTCAATAAATCATACAATGAATCCATTGATACTTTACTATCACGAATTTTGATATAAAGTTCACAATTTATTTTTTTAGATAATTCACGGAATTTTATTGAGTCAACCTCCAATAGTAAATTAATTTCATATTCACGAGGAAGGTCAATCTTTTTTATTTCTCCAAATGCCAGGACACCCTTTTCTCGATTCAATGAATCCGGAAAATCTATAAACTCAATTTTGTTGATGCCAGCAGTTAATGCGCCCGCATTTACGACAGTTAATGCTGATAGTATTAGGATGAAAATATTTTGCCTCTCCCTTAGAAATTTAATAATTATAACTAAAAGAAGGATTAAAAAAATTTCTAAGAATAAAAGGAAAAGGGGCTGGTAACTGGAAAATTTTTGAATGATAATTCCTGCAATAAAAAGTAAAACAAATTTTATTACAGGATATTCTTTCATAAGCAATAATCTGAAATGACTTTTTTGAATTGCGAAATATCGGTAATTGATTCTGCTAACAGTACGGCGTGTTTACCACCTGTAATTGTAAGTGCAGGATTCAATGTGTGTGTTTTAATCGAAAGGTCTTCGAGGTTTCCGTGATCAGAACAAACTATAAAAGTCAAATCATTTGGAATATTTTTCATCAGGTGCAGGAGGAACAAATCAATGTTACTAAAAATTTGTTCGAATTCATTTTTTATTCTTCCGTGTCCAAGATGGTCAGTAAGAAAAAATTCGTAAAGCGTAAAATCGTTTTCGTTTGCGAGTTTCAGCAATCGCTCCGCAGCAGTTTGCGGATTTATGACTGGCAGGTTGTAATTAAGTTTGCTATTCCATCTTTCATTTGTAATCTCTGCCGTAAGTGCGGTTCCATTGAGTACATCAGTTTCATTATTTAATTTCATTCCTGCAGAAAGATAGCTTAATGAAGTTACACTCAACCTTGATTTACCGGAATTTAAATAATCAAAAAAAACTTGGGGGTAAGCATTTGCAAAGAAAGCTTTGCGATTTAAATTTTTATAATGCTTAAAAATATTTTTTTCTTTAATGATAGGAATTGTTGTTGAATAAGGGTAGGGTCCAAAATGCTTACCAACAAATTCGGGCGCATTTAGACCGCAAAAAATAGAAGTTTGTCCTGTGCCGCTTTGCGGAAATCCTTCTACACCAAGACGTGCATCTGTTGGGAAGAGATAAAATCCCGATGAGCTAAAAAATTGATTTTCAAGTGAAGGAATTTGACCAAAAATTTCCAGCAGCGATTTAAAATTATATTTGAAGAAAGGATTAAATTCAAAATCTTTTTTACCAATGCCGATGCCATCAATAAATATCATGAGTACCGGATTCAAAATTCAATCTCCAATTCTAGCAAATTAAGTTTCTTTAGATTCAACAAGAAGTGTAACAGGACCATCATTAACGATTATTACTTGCATCATTGCACCGAATATTCCCGTCTTTACTTTACGTTCACCAAGATTTTCTTTCATTCTCTTAATAAATTTTTCATAAAGTGGAATCGCTTCGTCAGGTTTGGCAGCATCTGTAAAACCAGGCCTGTTACCTTTTGAAGTATCACCGTATAAAGTAAATTGAGATATGATCAAAACCTCGCCGCTGATATCTTTTAATGAAATATTCATTTTCTGATCGCTGTCTTCGAATACACGAAGGTTGGTGCACTTATCGGCGATGTAAACTGAGTCCTCAATTGTATCTCCGGTTTTTATTCCAAGCAGAATTACTAATCCCCTCTTTATATCGGCCGAATAATTATTAGCTGATATATAAACTCCTCCTTCAGAAACCCTTTGAACTAATGCTCGCATTATTTTTCTCCTGAAATTACTCTATCAATCTCCTGATAGTCTTTTTTTATTTGGATGTTTGCAAATCCATTTTCCTGCAGGATCTTTTTTACAGAATCAGATTGATCTTTCCCAATTTCAAAATAAAGTTTTCCGTTATTTTTCAAAAGCCTTATTGCTTTTTCTGAAATGATTTTAAAGAATGAAAGCCCATCTGCATAGTCGGTCAATGCAATTGCTGGTTCAAAGACTCGTAACTCAGTTTGAAGTTTTGGGAATTCATCCTTTGAAATATATGGAGGATTTGAAACAATAATATCAAACGATTCCTTTAATAAAGAAAGATCACTACGAACATCTAATTGCAAAAATTTTATCCGATCTGTTACATCGTTTTTAATTGCATTCTTCTTAGCGTTCGCTAATGCAGCTTCACTAATATCTATCGCAAATAATTCTGGCTGCTCCAAACTCTTTGCCAATGCAATCGCAATTATTCCGCTTCCTGTACCAATATCAAGAATCTTTAGAGTAGTATTTTTATTCTCTTCAATAATTGTATCAACTAACAATTCCGTTTCAGGACGCGGAATTAAAACTGAAGAATCAACACTAAATTCTAATCCATAAAATTCAACATTTCCAATAATATATTGAAGAGGAACAAAACTACCGCGTTTTTTTAGCAGTTCCCTGTAAAGAATAATTTCGTTTTCTTTCAATGGACGATCAAATAAAAGGTAGAGGTCAAGTCGTTTGCAATTTAAAAGGTGTGCAAGCAGTAATTCTGCATTAAGGCGGGGAGATTCAATTCCTTTTTTTTGTAAATAATCAGCGGAAAGTTTAACGGCCTCAAGTACTGTTAGCATTTATTTTTTTTGTATAGTCTTCTATTCTGCCAAAACCTTGTATAACAGATAGCCGAAATTTATATGAAGTAATCCAAAAGATATACCTGAAATAAGATCGTATTTTTTGGTTAGATCAAGTGATGCTTGATTTCCTGTTAATTTATATTCATCAAAATTATCATCAGCCAAAAGTTTGTAATATGCTGTCACCCCGCCAAGCACAGCAGCTGCACCAAGAAGAATTTTAAACTCAAGTGTTTCAAAAAAACTTTCTTGTTTTGTGCTGCCAATAAATTTCAAATTGAAAATATTATTCCGGGTCAATTCGTCAAAAGAAACGTTTAGCGGTTCATAATCTTCTTTAGAGATAACTAATGAAGATTGACTTCTACTAATAAACAAAGGAGTGTAACCAAGCAATGAATCGCCGCTGATAATTTTTGCGTCCTGCGGTTTTGTATCCAGGTATATTTCTTCGTTAAAAAAATACTTGAAATATTTTTCATTACAGTCATTAACATAGATAGTATCAATAATTGTTTTTGCATCGAGCCTGTCGCTGTTTTCCAACAAAGAAATTTTATAAATTCCTTTTTTAAGTTGAAGAATGAACTGATTGCTTTGTTCAAACTCATTTCCATTGTATGATAACATTACATTTGGAATATCGCACTCAATTTTGACTACTGCTTCACAATTGTCTTGTCCTTTTAGGAAAATATTCACAGCAAAGACAAATAGAAAAATAAATTTTATTTTACCTGATAAATTCATAAGCCTCAAGATTTCCATTATCGTATCCAATATAAAGAATGCTATCTCTAATTGCCGGTGAAAGTTTTGATCTCCCGTCAAACTGAATATCCTTTGTAATAGCACCTGTAAATTTATTTACAAAGTGAATTTGTTTATTCTGATCCGGTACTATTAAAAAATTATCTGTAACAGCAGGAGTGATGTTTAAATTTCCATCTACAATTGAAGTCCAGATTAAATTTCCGTCAGAAATATTCAATTTGAATAATTCACCTTTGAGATTTCCGAAATAGATTGATGAATCATCAGCTGCAGGTGTCATTGTAATTCTACTACGGCTTTGAAATTCCCACTTCGTCGAGCCATCGGATTTTAAACAGAATAAATTGCCACTATGATCGCCAACGAAAATATCATTGCGGCTGATCATTATTCCGGAATCAAAGATTGATTCAAATTTCTTTCTAAAATTTATTTCGCCTGTATCAGTGTTAATTAATAAAATTTCTCCGTTGTCATTTCCGATTACAATATTATTATCCATTATTGCAGGAGAACATCTGACAGTTGACTTAGTATCCGCCTGCCATAATTTATTGCCGAGAAAATCGTAACGATAAACGATACCTTTTTCTGTTGAACAAATAAGACCATTAGGCATCAAAAGCATTTCAGTTTTCACTTTGCCTTTTAGTACAATTTCTTTGTAAAGTTCAGCACGCGAAAAGTCATAAATAATTATTGAAGTTAAATCTTCATTAAAATGTACGTTGGCAAAAATCACCCACGAACGGTAAATCAAGGGTGTGGTAAAGATTGAGCCTTTATAAGAAATATGCCCGATCTTTTTACCAGTTGAAGTATTGTAGCAATATACTCTTCCAGAAAGATCATTAACGAAAAGGTACTGGTTTTGAAACACGACTGATGAATTAGCAAAGCTTCCGCTTACTGAAAAATCATATTTCATTTTTATCGAATCTGTAACCGACAGGGGGAAGTAAAAAGTCCGCTGATTTGTTTTGCCAAAAACGGGATAAGGATCGTTGTCCTTTAGGAAATCAAGCTTGATACTTGAGCCAATGCAGCCGGAAAGAATTAATGAAGTGAGCGTCAATATCGAAAATATTTTTTTCAAAAATCCCATCCGAAGAAAAACTGATAGAATAATCGAGGCTGAAATTTGGTGAAGTTTTGTTCGATACGTTTTCCAATATCATAACGCAAAACAAGCAGACCAAAAAGGTTAATCCTAAACCCGAAGCCAACACTTCCGAGTGTTTCGATATACTTATTGTCCCACGCCCCCCCTGCATCAAAAAATAAAGCGCCGCGGATCCCGCCGAAACCTATGTTCACAAAAGGAAGTTTTAAATTTATTTCATCAATAAGCGGAAAGCGAACTTCAGCAGAAGAGACCCATGCTTTCTCACCGCGTATTGACCATAAAGGATAGCCGCGAAGATCCCAGCTTCCGCCAATTAGATAGCGACGCGCCTCTTTGCCTTGGTTGTAATAAAGTGAAGTTCGTAATGCGATTGTTGAAAGAAATCCTAAACGGAAATAATGTCTGTAATCCGCAATAACACTAAAGTAGTTTACATTGCTGAATTTTACATCGCCGGTGTAACCGAGTAATATTTTTGCCCTTATTCCATCAACAGGACCTGATGGTCCCCAAAGCGAATTATCAATAACGTAGGAAAGACTGTTACTTACTAAAAGAGCTTTCCGTTCAATGACACCTTCAATTACTTCCTTATCTGAATTGGCAACGGTTAATGTAGCCTCGATCCTCTGAAATTTAGAAAGTGGATAGTTCATCCCAAAATAACCACCGAAACTTCTTTCGAAATAAAAAAGATCAGCATCACGGACATCATATCTTCTACCGCTAAAGTGAAATATTCCGTAACCATAATTAGTCCTGCCCGAAAGATTAATTTTCTGCATTACAATGTTGAAACTTTTAAGAAATTCACTCTGCGCTTGTGCTGAATTAAAGATCAGAAAATCATATCTGTCATCGCCAAGTAAATCACTCAATGTTAAAATTGCCCCGCCCCTTGTCCCGTAAATTGGGTCTGTAACAATTTGGCTTTGAGCATAATCAAGCGTGTATTCTTTTTCATACTTTAATTCCTGCTGACTTGGGGGAGTAATTATCTGATTAGGTATCCACTTAATTTGGCTGATATTTTCGGATGAAACATTAATACCAATTGAATCCGTATCCAAGTTAGTTAAATCAAGTGAATAAATATTGAATGAAAAATTTTCGAATCCGCCAAAAAGTATTTTAGTTGAATCAACAAGTGAAGGATAAAAAGAACTTGACAAAAAAGACGTTACTTTAAATATTTTATCTGTTAGTAATTTATCAGATAAGTCCATCTTCCATATATTTTTTACTCCATCAATATCTGAAGTGAAATAAAGAAGTTTTTTATCGGCAGAGATAATTGGCGAAGTCGAATTTGAATTAAAGTATGTAATGGGTGAAATTTTTTTAGTTGAAAAGTCATAGGAGAATAAATTATACTTGCCTGCAAATTCACCGTTAGTTCGATCTGAAGAAAAGATTATTTGATTTGTTGAAGCAAATACGGGCTCACGATCATCATAATAATCATTTGTTAATCGCAGCAGTTCGCTTGTCAACAAATTATAAGAGAAGATATCACTAAATCCTTTTCGATCCACAGCTTGAAAAATTAATTGATTAGAATCATCAGAAAATTTTGGCGAAGAAAGACTAACTAAAAAATCAAATTGTATTTTTTTATTTATCTCATCTTCTACGATGTCATATAAATAAATAGCATCAGTGGCTCCTGACTTTGAAACAAAAGCAAGTAACTTATTATTCGAAATGTCTATCGAAGAATAAAAAGGATGGAAAGCCTCAAACTCATCTGTTTTTTCTCCGCGCAAAACTAATTCCGGGGAAAGTGCCTCCCCCTCTTCACCAAAAGTGAATCGGTAAATTGACGAGTAACCATCGCGATTTGCAACAAAATAAACATAGTCAATAGAATCAATGCTGCATTGCTTGGGAGTAAAATTAAAACCCCAATCAGTAAGTTTTTTCGCATCAAGCTCAACCGGAGAATTGGACTGAAGCAGCGGGAAATATTTTTTTTTAAGATACATCAGCCACCCCTTGTCAATTTCTTCGATAGGTTCCCCAATTGTGTAAGCTATAACATCTTCAAAATCCGAATACATCCAAAAGTTATCAATAAACTGAATAACTTTTTCTTCTCCGTACTGATCCTTAATATATTCAAGAAAATTTTGCCCCTCCTTATACATTAAAAAAGTTCCATAAATTTGATTCATCTGATCAAGACTGAAGAAATTATTATTAATCACTGCATCACGCATAACCATCTCAGCCTGGGCATCAACTTTTGTAGATAGAAATTCTGCCACCCCTTCGGTGAACCACAGCGGCGGAAAGGAAGAGACATTTTTTTTATGATCTTTTTGGATTCTTAAAATTTTTGTAGTTACAAAAACGTGAACAAGTTCGTGCCTGATAACATGTTTAAAATCACTTAATGAACCTGTGTTGGGAATTACCACCCTTCCTTTCAGAAATTCAAAAAAGCCGCCGACACCGTCAGGAATAAATCCCGGTGTTGTATTTGTTTGCTGAAAATGAAGCGAAGTGTTATAAAAAATCAGTGGTATTTTGTAAGTGACAACATGATTAAGTTTTATCTTTAATTCTTCGTAAACCTCTTCAGCATAAGCAGCGCCGATAGAAGCAACAACCTGCATTTCATCGTAATAATAAATATTGAAATGTTCTGTCTCAATCACTTTCCAGTTAAATTTATCCCACTGCACTTTGTTCCTGCCAAAGAAATAAATTTGAGCTTCGGTTGTACAAAATGAAACGACAAAAAATAGAATAATTAGTAATTTATACTTCACACTTACATACTGTGATGATTAATAAATTTTTTTTATTTATAAGCTATGCTAGTCTTTCTTTAAGAGTATTGATATTGTTAATCTCTGTCGGATCAAAAGCTCTTAGCACTGCTGTGTAGTAAGTTATCCAATCAGTTAAATAAATCAAATCCATTAATCGCACCTTCAATTTATGCTTATTACTTGAAAGATTCATAACCTCAATTCCACTTTTAGCAGCGAGTTCTGAAGTAATTTCAAATCGTCTTTTAATTTGCGGCAGATACGTCTCGTCAAAAATTGTAATTAGTATTGTTTGTAACTTATTTCCGTCGAAGGATTCCCAGCCAATAATTTCATTATGATTTAATTCAGGAATAACATTATGAAAAGCATGCAGTTTTGAATTTTCATTAAACTGACATTTAAATCTATAACCAACAGCAGATGTAACATCAGCAGCGGAATAAATAATCGGTGAGTATCCTATAATTTTTTCAGCGTAAGAATAAGCGGGATTATTTTCTGTTGAAAATATTTCTCCATTCAGTTTCCACAGTTCACGAATTTCTTCAACATAATTTGATTGATCAGGAATGAGTTCAAGGGTTTGAAAAATTTTTAGCAAAGAGAAAAAACTTAATCCAAGAGCATATCTGGGCTGCAAACCTTTTGGAATAACAACGATCGGAATATTTTTTTCTTTCGCAGTTTGACTGATTTTTCCACCGGTAGAAATACAAATTATCTGACATTTTTTTTCGATTGCTTGATTAAGAGCTGAGATAGTTTCTTCAGTATTACCGGAATAGGATGAGACTATGATTAGAGTGTTTTCATCAGCAAATTTCGGTAGGAAATAATTTCTATTCACTGAATATGGCAGTGTAATTTCACCGGCACAAAAATTTTGAAGCAGGTCACCGCTCATAGCAGAGCCGCCCAAACCAGTAACAATAACAGAGCTAATATTTTCCTTTTTAATAATTCCGATATTAATTGGATTATTCCAAGCGTAGTCAATTTGCGTGTGTGTATCTATTAAAACTTTAAATTGATTTTGTGGATCATATTTATAAACTAATTCTTGAACCGTCATTTTACTCCTAAATTATTTGTCTTGTTCTTGTTATGTTATTTTCTGTAAAAAAGTTTTCGAGTTTACTGATAATTTCTTCCTGCGTGCGAAGGGTGAGGCATTCTTCTGCCAGTTCTTTTGTTTTTTTGTAATCGCAGCTTCGGATAATTCTTTTAGCATAAAGAATAGTTGATGGCGAAATGCTCAATGAATCTAAACCGAGTCCGATTAATAATGGAATTGCAAGTGTATCTGCTGCCATTTCGCCGCAAACACTGACCGATTTATGATTCTTCTTCGTTTCCTTTACGATGTGCTGAATAGTTCTAATAACCACAGGGTTAAATTCCTGGTAAAGATTTGAAACAAGATCATTCCCTCTATCCACAGCCATTAAATATTGAATCAAATCGTTTGTGCCAATGCTTACGAAATCCACTTCTTCGGAAAATTCCTTTGACATAACAGCAGCAGATGGAACTTCGACCATAATTCCAACTTTTATATGATTATCAAAATGAATTTTAGCTGCTTTTAATTCCTTCTTACAGTCAGTAATAATTTCTTTAGACTTCCATATTTCCTCAATTGTAGAAATCATAGGAAGCATTACCTGAATGTTTTTATTCTTACTTGCTCGAAGAATAGCACGGAGCTGTGTCTTGAAAAGACTTAAATTTTCAAGCAGCAGTCGGATTCCTCTTAAACCAAGGAAAGGATTAGGTTCAACAAAATCAAGAAATTTAAATTTATCCCCTCCTATATCAAATGTTCTGATTATTAAAGTTTCCGGATAAATTCTTGAAGCAAGTTTAGAATATATTTCTGTCTGCTCATCCTCGGTCGGGAACTCTCCAAGCTCATCAAGAATCTGCTCGGTACGGTAAAGACCAATTCCATTTGCACCTGTTGTAACAACTAAATCAATCTCTCCGGAGACATCAACATTAGCCATTAACTTAATTTCTTTTCCATCAAGAGTCTCTGCAGGAAGCTCCTTCAGGTCAATTAATTCTTCCTGAAGTTTGAGTAAGCGGCTTATTTTTTGAGAAAAGAAATTAATTTGTTCTTCTGATGGATCGAAAATAATATAACCGTGAAATCCATCAACTATAATTGTTTGATCGTCCTTCAGAATTTCAGTTGCATTATGAGTTCCTACAACAGCAGGAATATTTAACGAACGCGAGACTATTGCAGCGTGAGAAGTAATCCCCCCATGATCCGTGACAAAGCCCTTTACGTTATTGCGCGAAAGTAAAAGCGCATCTGCCGGAGTTAAAGAATCGCTGACAACAATTACATCGTGTTTAATTTTTGATTGAAGTCTTTTCTTTTGAAGATTACGAATGATTCTATTTTTAATGTCATCAATATCGTGCGCACGATCTTTCATATAGGACTCGTTTGACAGCACCATTAATTCCTGATATTTGGATATTTCATCGTGAACAATATATTCGGGCTGCCTTAATTCTTTTTCAATCCGGTAAATAATTTTTTGTAAAAGAACCGGATCATCAAGGATCATCATTTGCGCTTCAAAAATTGATGCGCGTGCTTCATCCATTTTTTCACGTGCCATTGCAAAAATCTTTTGAAGCTCTTTTTTAGACTTGTTTAATGCTTCGTTAAAATTTTTTATTGCCTCATCAACATTTGTAATTTCACCTTTATTTATATCCAGCTTTTCTTTTGTAAATAAATAAACCTGCCCGATAACTATTCCAGGTGCGGCGGCGATTCCACTTACCTTGTTTAAAGAATTTTTGTAGAGTTTACTGAAACTTTTCATAACTCATCAAACCCTCTGTTAAAGTATTCTGCAATTTCGGCGGCTGCTTGTTCTTCATCTTCACCATCGAATGTAAGTAATATTTCAGCACCGGTTTCAGCGGCTAAAGTCATCACGCCGATAATGCTTTTACCATTTATTTGAATGCCGTCTCTTGAAATAAAAAACTCACATTTGTATTTTGCAGCGAGTTTAACAATAGTCGCTGCCGGTCTTGTATGCAGCCCCGCTTTGTTAACAATCTTTACTGTTTTTTCAATCATTATTTGTTTCTTTTGATTAATGAATCAGCAAGCCAGTGAAAAATATTCACTTCATTCTTATTTGAAAGATTCTCTAATGAATTTAATGCTTTGTTTGTATAAGTGAGAATGGCATACTTAGCATCTTCAATAACACCAAGTTTTTCATAAAGCCTTTTGTACTTTTCAATCTGATTTGACCGAATGCCTTTATTAACAATAATTTTTCGCAAGTCTTCTTTCTCAATTCCTTTTGCTTTTTCAAACGCTTTAATAAACAAAAATGTTTTTTTGCCTTCCATCAAATCACCGCCGATGCGTTTGCCAAAATCGACCTTATCGGCTGTAATGTCTAACAAATCATCCTGAATCTGAAAAGCGATTCCTAAATATTTACCGTAATCAGAAAGTGCTTTAATATCCTGCTTGCTTCCGTTAACAAGATAGCCGCCAAGTTCGCAGCACATTTGTGCAAGCGCAGCAGTCTTTTTCCGAATCATTTCGATGTACTCATCAAGTGAAACATTTTTACGAGTTTCAAATTCTGTATCAAGACTTTGACCTTCGCAAACTTCTACCAAACCATGAGTAAAAGCACTTAGCGCTTCTCTCGAATTAACTCTACAATCTTTTAAAAGAAATTCATAAGCAACTGCGAGTAAAGAATCCCCAGCAAGAATGGCAGTATTCAAATTATATTTTTTATGAAGCGTTAAATTTCCACGCCGCAAATCAGCATTATCCATAATATCATCATGAACAAGTGTAAAGTTATGAAGCATTTCAACAGCAACAGCAGCGTTGTAAACTTGCTTCGGTTTTCCTCCCACTGCCTTTGCGGAAAGTATTACAAGTAATGGACGTAAGCGTTTGCCGCTGCTTCCCAAAATATAAGAAGCAGGTTCATAAAGCTCTGATGGCTGTCTATTTTTTAATGCTGTTGAAAGTCTTTGATCAATTATTTTTCTCTGTTTTTCGTAGATGAGAAAATATTTTTCTGCAAAAGAAGGTTTCAAAACAATTCATCCTTTTTGATAAGCTTATTTTTTTTAAAATCATTAAGATTTTTTGATCCGGTTAGAAACATAATTTTTTTAAGATGTTCAAACCAATTTAGAATTTTTCCCCGAACCGCTTCCTCCCCCTCATTCATCAAAGTTTGCAAAATAATTCTTGCGGATGCTGCAATATCAGCACCAAGAGCAAACGCAACGGCAAGATCATTCGCAGAATTGATTCCGCCTGAACCGATTAAAGTAAATTTATATTTTCTCTTTAATGGATAAATCTCTTTCAGACAATATGACGTAGGTAATCCCCAATCCCAAAAATTATTTTCCGATTTACTTCTCATAATTTCAACCCCAGCCCAGCTTGTACCGCCGGCGCCCGCAACATCGATCCCGCTTATACCAATATTCAATAATTTTTTGGCAGCTTCTTTACTAATCCCTGAACCAACTTCTTTAACTATTACAGGTACTTTAGATTTTACAACCAATTTTTCTAATTTCTTTAACAAACCCACAAAATTTGGTTCACCTTCTTTTTGCAGTAATTCTTGCAGCGGGTTTAAATGGACAACAAACGCATCTGCTTCAAGCATATCAGTCAAAGATAAAATATCAGTTAGATTTTTTGATTGGACAAGTTGTGCCGCTCCAATATTTCCAAGAACAGGAACATTCTTTGCAGTTTTACGAATTACCTTATACGAGTTATGATTATCATTATTCTCCAATGCTTGTCTTTGGCTTCCAACACCAATTGGTATTTTTAATTCTTCCGCAATAACAGCTAACCTTTGATTTATGTTTTCTGCTTCCTCTGTTCCGCCTGTCATGCATGAAATTAAAAATGGATAATTAATGTCATGACTAAAGAGTTTTTTCTTAAAAGAAATTTTTTCGATATCAACTTCGGTGATTGCGTTGTGAATAAAATCATATTTATCAAACCCATTTGTTTTACTGCGAAATGCAACTTTATCTGTAAGACAAAGGTCAATATGCTCTTTCTTTCTTTTAGATGTTTCTGTTATGGATTTTGTCATTTCTGAGTTGATTTATTATTCGTTTGCAAAATATGGAAAATAAAAGAAATATTCTTGTTTGTAAGGAACGGACTACAGTCTGTTCCGTGTGTTTTTGTATTTGTTTTTATCGTTTGAATAATTTGTTTCTTTTTTTTTATTGTTTGCGGATCGGTCAGGAGACCGATCCCTACTTTTAAAATTCAATAAACTCATTATCATTAATAAATAATTTGTTAACAACTACCTCTTCTCGAACAGAATTTGTTAGTAGAATTTTATCAACTTCCAATAAATCTCCTAAATGCAGTTTGCTTTCACGAATAGCCGGATTACATTTTAAGAAATTTTTGCGATAAACTCCGGGCAATATTCCTGCAGTTAATAGCGGAGTTGAGATCACATCATTCTTGCAAATAAAAATATTAGTTATTGAGCCTTCAGCAAGCTCTTCATGCTCATTAAAATAAATTACATCAAAAAATCCTTGTTCAGAATATTTTTTGTATTCTTTATCATACAAATCGCGATTAGTTGTTTTATAATATTGAAATCGATTTTGAGAATCGATTTTGTTTTTTGAAATGATAACTTTTACTTCATTTAATAATGGTGGTACCAAGGAAATTGTATGAGAAAGTTTACCAGATTTATTTAATGCAATTCTTAAACGGTAATTATTTCTTTTAATTTGTTTAATAATCCGATTTAATTCCGATAAAATTTTTTTTCTATCGAAGCAAAACAAAAAATAATCAGCAGTTTGTTCCATCCTAGCTATGTGCTCATCCAGCAAAAATATTTTTCCGTTTTTTGCAAGCATTGTTTCGAAAATCTCAAATGGTTTATTTGATTCTGTTAAAAATTTTCCTTTAAGTTTTGTTTCTTCGTATTCTTCTTCTGCAATGCTGTCCCAAACTATACCGCTTCCTAAACCAATTTCTCCATTACCTGATTTTTTATCAATCGATAAAGTTCTTATCGTAACATTAAAAGTAATTTTACTTTTTTGAATTAAACCATTAGATCCTGTGTAAATTCCGCGATTCTCTTTTTCAAGTTCGTTAATAATTTCCATAGTACGAATTTTAGGAGCGCCGGTAATTGATCCGCAAGGGTAAATATTTCTTAATACATCAGAAAGTCTAACATTCTTTTTTAGTTTCGATTCAACTGTACTTACCATCTGATAAACGGATTCGTACTTTTCGACTTCAAAAAGATCTTTTACTTTAACAGAACCGAATTCACTTATTCTTCCCAAATCATTTCGAATCAAATCAACAATCATTACATTTTCAGCACGATTCTTTTCACTTCTTTCCAACTCATATTTAATTAACTCATCATTTGAATGATCAATTCCTCTTCGTGCAGTACCTTTCATAGGTTTAGATCTGATTTTTCTTCCTTTAACTTCAAAGAACAATTCCGGAGAAAGTGAAATTATAATTTTGCCATTGTTATTAATTACCGCAATGTATTGCGCTGACTGATTGAAAACGAGATTATTGAATAACGATGAGTATGAGCCTTCAAAATCAAATTTACCTTTTACTGTAAAATTAACCTGGTATGTGTCTCCTTCTTCAATGTAAGATTTAATTTTGCTGATTGACTTTATGAATTCATTTTTGGAAGTGTTTAGTTTGAAGTTTTTAATCTTAAACTTTTCAAATGAATCAAACAATATTTTATTTGATTTAATTGTCTGAACATTTTTTTTATCATAAAAAAAGAATTGAATTAGAGTTTCATTCTTTGGCAAAAACTTGTGAAGTGTTTTTTCAAACAAATATCCAGCTTCATAATTCATCAACGAGTATCCAGCAAAACCATCAGCAATAAGATCATCAATTCGATTTAATTTTTCATCCAGATTTCTTAAAGATTTTATCGTAACAATTTCTTTTGGTTTTAAGAATAGATAAGAATCACTCTTACCATAAATTGGCGGAGTGTAGAAGAAAGCAGAGTGCGGAGTGGATAAAACTTTATTTATGATTTCTTGTATTTGCATATTTGTAGGGAACGGACTCCCGTCCGTTCCGTGCGACGATTTATTTATTGTAACCAATTAAATAATTATTATTTACTTTTATTGCTTCCTCAGCGGATCGATCAGGAGATAGATCCCTACTGTTTAATGGATTATCTAAATTAAAAATCATTTGTTATTTTTCAACAACGTTAATTTAATAATACTCGAGTACATTTATGAGCAAACCTCGTCTTTCCTTCTGGCAAATCTGGAATATGAGTTTCGGATTTCTCGGCATTCAATTCGGATTCGCACTTCAGAATTCAAATGTAAGCAGAATTTTCGAAACACTTGGCGCAAAGATTGAAGATATACCAATTCTTTGGATAGCAGCGCCTGTTACAGGTTTAATTATTCAGCCAATCATCGGACATTGGAGTGATAAAACATGGAACAGACTTGGAAGAAGACGACCTTTCTTTTTAGTTGGAGCTTTGCTTGCATCAACTGCAATTATTTTTATGCCAAATTCCCCCGCCCTTTGGGTTGCTGCTGGAATGCTCTGGATCATGGATGCATCAATTAATATTTCTATGGAACCTTTCAGAGCTTTTGTTGGCGATATGCTTCCATCTGAACAGCGTACAGTTGGATTTTCAATGCAAAGTTTTTTCATAGGAATCGGTGCGATAGTAGCTTCTGCTTTGCCTTATATGATGACAAACTGGTTTGGAATTGCTAACACTGCTAGTGCTGGAGAGATTCCTGATTCAGTTAAATTTTCTTTCTACATTGGTGGAGCAGTTTTTTTACTTGCCGTTCTTTATACAGTTTTTTCTACAAAGGAATATTCGCCTGAAGAATTAAAAAAGTTTTCTGATGATGAAAAGAAATTATCTCAATCAAAAACTTCAATCTCAAATTTAATTTCGGCATCTGCTTTTCATAAAAATGGATCGATTTGGATTTTTGTTGGATTACTTGGTTCTGCAATTCTTCACTTTGTTCTGCACGAAAATGATTTTGGACTTTACGTTTTATTTGTAGGCTCAATAATTTTTGGATTATTACAATTAGCTGCCGGATTTTTTACAAATCATAATAAAACTACTGGCGGATTAGTTTCTATCTTAAATGATCTTTACAAAATGCCAAAGACGATGAAGCAGCTTGCAGTGGTTCAATTTTTTTCCTGGTTTGCTTTATTTGCAATGTGGATTTACACAACGCCGGCAGTTACACATCATATTTATGGTGCGACTGATCCGTCTTCTGAATTATATAATCAAGGCGCAGATTGGGTTGGAGTTTTAATGGCTGTTTACAATGGTTTTGCTGCTGTTATGGCTTTTTTCATTATGTGGATTGCAAAACTTACAAACCGAAAAACCGTTCATATGATTTCTTTAATCATAGGTGGGATTTCTTTCGCATCATTCTATTTCATCAAAGACCCAAATCTTCTTTTAGTTTCTGAACTTGGAATTGGTTTGGCGTGGGCTTCAATACTTGCAATGCCTTATGCAATTCTTGCAGGCTCACTTCCACCAGAAAAGATGGGAGTGTATATGGGAATATTTAATTTCTTTATTGTGATTCCCCAAATTACAGCCGCAGCAATTCTTGGGTTCTTTGTTAAGAACATTGTTGGCGGTGAAGCAATTTATGCACTACTTCTTGGTGGAGCATCGATGATAATAGCTGGATTGTTTACTCTAATTGTGGATGATGTAGATTGAAATAATAAAATCTTTTGTAGGGAACGGATGACTTGTCATGCCTATGGCACTCCCGTCCGTTCCGAATGATCTTATATTTTTTGTAACCCTCTAAACATATATTATTTTCTATTACTGCATTCAAATCGGATCGATCGGGAGATCGATCCCTACAACTTCAACAACAATATTGCTGCAATACCAACTGCAATTGCAATTTTACCATAAAGATTTATCTGTTCTTTCCAAATCAAATATGCTGCAACAGCTGTTATAACTATAACACCAATATTCTGTATTGGGAAAACTATTATAGCTGGTAACATGCTAAGTGCAGCAAGCAGAAAATGGATTGCCAGTACATTTGGTATCCCAAGTATCAAGCCTAAATTAAAAGTGCTTTTATCAAACCTAATCTTTTTCACTAATAGATAAATGGCAGTATATATAAAAGCGGAAAAGAAAATTGTGAAAACAAAAATTCCCTTTTCTGAAATCGGAAAGTTTTGTTCAAATATCTTCATTGAAAAATCTACAAAGCCTATTCCGACTAATAGTGAAATTAGATATATGTACTTTCCTTTTCTTCCTTCAACTGAGCCGTGATTTTTTAATGAAAGATAAAATAGATATAAGGTTACCAATGCAAGCACAAATCCAAATATCATTTTAATGTTAGGAGATTCTCCAAAAAATAAAATAGAAAAAAGTACGGGGATGAGAACCGATAATCTTGCACTAACGGTTGCTAATGCTGTTCCAGCCAAACTGATGGCTTTAGAATAAATTACAAATGTAACTGCAAAAAGAATTCCTAATCCTGCGCCAAATAATAATACTTCAAATGAGTAATTAAATTCCTGTTTAAAAATGATGAAGGCTAAAGAAAAAAAAGATGCTGTCGCATAATTTCCATTTATTAACAGAACGGTGTTTGAATTTTTCACACGTCCGTGCTTTAGAATTAACGCCAAACTGCTTGAACAAAAAATTGCGAGGATTAAATAGATCATTTTTCCCTTTTGTAGAGAATGGACTCCCGTCCATTCCGTTTATCTTTATATTTATTATAAACTTTTAATTAATTGTTTTCTTTTATTATGCATCCCATTCGGATGGGTCGGGAGACCGATCCCTACATTCAATTGTGCAATCGAATTTTAATGTCCACCCTTTGGTTGAATACTTTCCAAAGCAGTTGATCTTGGTTCCTTTACAAAGAACCAGAAGAAAACTGAGAAACAAATAAACACTCCGCAAAGAATATAGAGCAATTGAAAGTTCTGAGTTTCGGAGATAATATTTGCAACACCCTGACTCATCATTTGAGGCAAAACAACTGCCAGATTAAATATTCCCATGAACAACCCCATCTTTGCCTGATTGACTCTCTCAGTGACAATAGAAAAGACGATTGAAATTACTGCGGACCAGCCAATACCTGTGAGGAACATTCCGATATAAAAGTTTGCTTCATAAATCCCAAAGAATGCAATATAGAAATATCCAACAGCACTAAAGGCTAATGCGATTGTGTATGTCCTAACTCTTCCAATTTTCTTTGCCACGATTGAGAGCACTGCAGGGAAAACAGCACCAACAGCATTAAGTATTAAAAATCCCAGTGAAACAATATTACCTGTTGTGGTATCTTTTGTTTGCATAACACCAGTTAAAAACTCAGCAAATTTATTTGCAAATACATTTGTAAGATCAAGATTAGGAATGATCTGTTTATCGATAAAAAATCCAGACATCACAAACATACTCTGGAATGCAATCCAAGTGAATGTATGTGCAAGCATAATTTTTTGAAATTCGTTTTTATCTGATTCTTCTTTCTTTCCGTTAATGATTATCCAGGCACCAATTATCATTGTATATGCTAAGCTCAATATCAATAACGGATTATGGATAACTCTCAATTCATTTTGATAGAAATGGAATATCAGACTAAAAACACCAAAAACTAAAAAGCCGTACAATGGAAAAATTGATTTGAATATATCCAAAACTGTATGTTTATCTTTATTTGCTTCTTCAAGTCCGGCTAATTCTTTTGGTTCTTCAATCAATAAGATTGGAAACACTGAACAAACTAAAACAAATATCGCAGCAATTAATAAAAGCGTTTCATTTCCAAATACCATCGAAAGAAAATATGCTAATACACCAAACGTTCCGGAAATAACCTGCATCCAAACATATCCTGATGTTCGTTTCTTCCCTTCTGGAGTTAGATCTGCAATGATTGATCTTGCAGGATTGAATGTAACGTTAACGGATAAATCCAAGAGCAGCGCAATTACGGATGCGATCAAAATTATACTTGTAATTCCTGTTGCCTCAGAGATAACTCCGATTTGCGGAAGAGCTAAAAACATTAACGCTCCAACAATTCCGCCAATCATAATAAAAGGTCGGCGTCTGCCGTTCAAGCACCAAACATTATCGCTAATCATTCCAACTATTACTTGTCCAAATATTCCTGCAAGCGGACCGGCAAGCCAGACAAAAGCAACTTCGTGAATATTTAATCCATATTTTTTACTTAGTATCCAGCTTAATGCAGCAATCTGGGTAGATAATGCAAAGCCTACTGCTGTTGCGGGTAAAGCAAGCATAGCTAAGAATGAGTTTGAAAGTTTTTTCTGAATTTCTAACATATTTTGTTTCCAATCGGAGGTTGTAAATTGAAAATAATTTTTTTACTCGAATAAAAATATTTTACTGCCTTTAGGCGGAATGCTAAGAATAGTGTTTAGATCAACGGGAAATAAATAATTGTCAAAAAGATCATTACCATTTTTCTTGCCCTGAAAATGAGATTGGTAGTCAATTATTTGTATTGGTTTTTCAATATCATTGTCATTAATTGCAATCAAGTAAAGTTTCTCTCCAAATACTTTAAGATAAATGTAAACATTATCATAAGGTGGAAACTGAATCAAATTACCGCTAGACAAACCAGGATTATTTTTTCTTATGGCGAGTAGGTTTTTCAAGAAATCGAATAACTCATTTTCAATAATAGTCCTACCATTAAATGTAAATGCATCTCTATCGTCGCCCGGAAAGCCCCCGGGAAAGTTAGAACGAATCCTGCCATGATCTTCTGCCCCCGCCATTCCAATTTCAGTAGCATAAAGTAGTTGAGGAATTCCACGCAAAGTTAGAACCATCGTTAGAACATTTTTTGCTTTTTGTAAATCCCCTTTGGTTAAATACATCAAGCGTGCTATATCATGATTGTCCACAAACACGAGCAGAGAATATGGATCAGCGAAAAGAAAGTCCATCGCCAGAGTTTGATAAATTTTATAAAGGCTCGACTTTCCGGAAGCATAATCCGCAATGATATCCCGCAAACCAAAATCAGTAACAACGGGCAAATTTGAATTGAACTCAGTGTTGAACAGACTATTTTTTTGAAAGTAAGAAAGAAAAGAAGGATTACCATCCCAAACTTCCCCAACAATGTTAAGGTTGGGGTATTCAGTCAATATTGCTTCGTTAAATCGTGATAAAAATAATTGATCGGTATATGGATATGTATCCTCGCGAATTCCATCAAGCCCTGTAAATTCAAGCCACCAAATCATGTTTTGAATAAGATATTTTTCAACGAACGGATTCTTTTGATTAATATCAGGCATGTAATCGGTGAACCATCCTTTGTTAAGATTCACAATCGTTGAACTGTCGCGATGAATATCAGCATAAGACATTTTATCGTGTCGTGTGTTCAAATGGTTTTCTGTGTTTCCATTTATCCAGTTATTCATCGGAAGATTATTCATCCAAGGGTGGTTGATGCTTATATGATTGCTCACATGATCATAAATAATTTTTAAGCCGCGTTTATGAGCTTCTTCAACATATTTTTTGTACAGATCATTCGTTCCGAATCGTGCGTCAATTTTATAGAGATCAGTTGCACCGTAACCGTGATAACTAACTTTCGTGTTATTCTCAATTAAAGGAGTTGACCAAATTGTAGTAATTCCAAGCTCTTTAAGATAATCAAGTTTAGATATCATTCCGGCTATGTCTCCCCCATGCCTGGCTATGGGATCTTCCGGATCAAAATTATCATTGTACCCTTCAACCTTATCATTTGTTAAATCTCCATTAACAAAGCGATCGGGAACAATGAGATAGACTACATCAGCCTGATTGAAACCCTGATGAATTTGGCTTGAATTGTCACGAGCTTTTATTTCATAATTAATTTGAATTTCAGAAATAGTATTGTTTAAAAAAAGCTGATAGCTTCCCGGTAACAATTCATCGCTGATTACAATATCTATAAAAGCATAATTACTGTTTTCCGGCAGGGTGATTTTTTCAACTAAAATATTATTGGAATTGAATCGAGCTGAAATATTTTTTAGATTTGTTCCATAAATCATTAGTTGAACTTTATTCCATTTCATTCCCGTCCACCAATTTGGCGGTTCAATTTTGTCAACGGCAATATTTTGAGGCAAAACATTAATCGAAATGGAAAAAAGTAGAAGTAAAAGTGATAAAATTTTTATTCGCATTTTTATATTAAATTTGTTTCAAAGTTATTACTGCTTTAATTGGCTGTAAAAATATCTAATGCTAATCAATTTAAAAAGAATTTAATTATACCCGATGGCTGAAGTCAAAGATCAAAAAAATATAACAGTAAATAGAAAAGCACGACACGAATACACAATTCTTCAAACCTTCGAAGCAGGGATAGTGCTTCAAGGTACTGAGGTAAAATCTTTACGTGCGGGCAAAGCGAATTTAGTAGATAGTTATGCTTCGATAGAGAGAGGTGAAATTTGGCTGATAAGTGCACATATAAGTGAATACACTCAAGGTAATATTAATAACCATGAGCCAACACGAAGCAGAAAACTTCTTTTAAATAGAAGTGAAATTCGGAAATTAACTTCAAAGGTGAACGAAAAAGGATTGACGTTAATTCCACTTCGATTATATTTCAAGAACGGGAAAGTGAAAGTTGAATTAGGGCTTGCTCAGGGCAAAAAAGTTTATGACAAGCGAGAAACAATTGCCAAGCGCGACTTTGCTCGGGAACAACAGCGAAGAATTAAATATTAAAAAAATATATTTTTTGATTAAATTAGCTCAACAAAAAAATAATTATATGAATGGAATCTGAACTAAATAATAGATGAAAAGAAATTTCCCGCCTATTAATGAGCAAATGGATCTTATTAAAAGAGGCTCATTTGAAATTATCCCTGAAGAAGAACTATTTAAGAAACTCGAAAATTCCCTTAAAGAAAATAGACCTCTAAATATTAAACTCGGCTGCGATCCAAGCAGACCTGATTTACACATTGGTCACTCCGTTGTTTTACGAAAACTATCTCAATTTCAACAGCTCGGTCATCAAGCAATTTTAATAATTGGTGATTTCACTGGAATGATAGGTGATCCGTCAGGCAGAAATGCGACTCGCCCCGCCCTTTCGTTGGAGCAAACGAGGGTTAACGGCGAAAGCTATTTTGAGCAAGCCTCAAAAATTCTCGATAAACAAAAGACTAAAATTCTTTACAATTCTGAATGGCTTGGTAAAATGTCTTTTGAAGATGTAATCAAACTTGCTTCTAAATATACGGTTGCAAGAATGATTGAGCGGGATGATTTCACAAAACGATTTAAAGCCAATCAGCCAATCAGCATTCATGAATTTTTATACCCGTTAGCTCAAGCGATGGATTCCGTAGCAATCAACAGTGATGTTGAGCTTGGTGGAACTGATCAGAAATTTAATTTACTTGTCGGCAGAGATATACAGCGGGAGTA
The DNA here is from genome assembly GCA_035328465.1 of Ignavibacteriaceae bacterium. Taxonomy (GTDB): domain Bacteria; phylum Bacteroidota; class Ignavibacteria; order Ignavibacteriales; family Ignavibacteriaceae; genus JADJEI01. The sequence goes on from DAOLIQ010000001.1 coordinate 26,109, forward strand.
TGGAAAAGAACCGCAAGTTATTCTAACGATGCCTTTACTCGTTGGAACCGACGGTGTCGAGAAGATGAGTAAGTCTTATAATAATTATATTGGTCTATCAGATTCGCCAAAAGATATTTTTGGAAAAACATTATCTATACCCGATTCTTTGATCTTCACGTATTTTGAATTAGTAACTGATATTGACAATCAGGAACTTGCTCAAATTAAAATGCAGTTTTCCGACCCGACGATTAACCCGCGCGATTTAAAAAGACAGCTCGGTAGAAAATTAGTCGAGATGTATTACGACAATGAGGTGTCTATTCAAGCGCAGGACGAATTCGACAAAATTTTTATAAAGAAAGAAATTCCTGAGGAAATTGAAGAGTTGCATTTAAGCACTTCTGAAAAAGAAATCGGGATTGTAGATTTAATTCTTAAGGTTAATTTTGCATCGTCGAAAGGGGAAGCAAGAAGGCTGATCACACAGGGGGGAGTTTCGATTGATGGGAATAAAATCGACGATATTAATTCAAATATTATAATTGATAAACCCATAACGCTTAAAGTTGGTAAGCGAAAATTCATTAAATTAAGTATAGAATAACGAAAGGAGCGGCAGCATTGTACGTACCATCACGAATCTTCTTCACAAAAGGAGTAGGCAGACATAAAGAATACCTTAACTCATTCGAGTTAGCTTTGCGAAATGCAGGAATTGAAATTTGTAACCTTGTTACAGTTAGCAGCATTTTCCCTGGCAATTGCAAAAGAATCAGCAAAGAAGAAGGATTAAAAGAATTAACCCCCGGACAAATTACCTTTGCAGTAATGGCTCGCAATTCAACGAATGAACCAAACAGATTGATAGCGTCTTCAATTGGTGTTGCGCTCCCGGCAGACAATTCGGCTTACGGTTATCTTTCCGAGCATCACCCTTTTGGGGAGACCGAAAAAGTCGCTGGCGAATATGCTGAAGATTTAGCTGCTACAATGCTCGCTACAACTCTCGGAGTTGAATTTGATTCAGCAAAAGACTGGAGCGAACGTGAAGACATTTATAAAATGTCAGGCAAAATTGTACGCACTTTCAATGTTACTCAATCAGCCGAAGGCGATAAAAACGGGCTTTGGACAACTGTGATTGCAGTTGGAATTTTTCTTCCATAACTACTGATATATCTTGGTAACTGAATACACATTCTGGTTCATATTCTCGACAGTTATCGGGGTAATGTTATTTATTGATTTATATGTAACTGACCATAGACATGGAAAAATTTCTTTAAAAGCCAGCCTAATTTGGAGCGGTGTATGGATTCTCACCGCTCTTCTTTTCAATTTATTTCTTTATTTCTATTTAGAAAATGGACATCAAAAAGCCCTTGAGTTTTTAACCGGCTATTTGATTGAGAAGTCATTATCGGTTGATAACCTGTTTGTTTTCCTAATGATTTTTAGTGTAATGAATATTAAACCTGAAAATCAACCGCATATTCTTAAATGGGGAATTCTTAGCGCGATAGTTTTCAGGATCATTTTTATTTTTGCGGGCGTAGCATTAATAAATCTTTTCCATCCGATTATTTATTTTTTTGCGGTAATACTTCTATTCGCTGCTTATAAAATGGCTTTTGGAAACGAACAAAAAATAGATGTTGATCATAACTGGCTAATAAAAACCGCACGAAAGTATTTCAAATTAAATACATCTTATGCTGGTAAAAGATTCTTTATCAGGCAGGATAAGAAAACCTATATAACTACAACTTTTCTTACGTTACTATTGATTGAATCTTCCGACATTGTATTTGCTGTAGATTCAATTCCTGCTATTATAGCAATCACAAAAGATACATTCATTATTATTTCTTCAAATATTTTTGCTATACTTGGTCTGCGAGCTCTTTATTTCGCATTGGCAGGATTGGTGGATTTATTTATTTATTTGAAGTTTGGAGTTGCAATCATCCTTTTTTATGTCGGGATAAAAATGATGATTTCTGAATTCTATAAAATCCCGACTGAGATTTCATTGCTTATTATACTAATATTTCTTGGCGGCTCGATAATTTTATCACTGGTTAAACGAAAAAAATTTTCGAAGTAAACCGGCAGAATGAACGATAACGGCAATAGATAATCCAATAATCATTGGTTCTATTTCATTCAATATTCCAATTTGAGTTTCTCTGAAAAAGTACCAGAATGCACTGCTTAAAACTGCAAGTATCATTTCAATAAAAATTATTTTTGATGAGATTCTCCACTTAGGATAGTAAGCGCTGACGACTGGTAAGATAATTGCCGGGATAAATATTGACCCAACCGTGTACCAAATTTCTATTACAGATGGTATCAAGTAGGCAAGCCCTACTGCTATCAATCCCGAAATTATTAACCCTATTATAGTGTAAGATTTTAAGTTTGTGTCATCTCGATCATTCTTAATCCTGAAAATAAAATCTCGACTTATTGTAGTTCCACTTAAGAATAAAAAACTAATTTGTGTTGAAATAATTGTTGCAAAAAGGGCAGCAAAAAAAATTCCCTTTAACCCGGCGGGTAATACTTTTTCAGCAAACAAAGGAAAGGATAGAACGGGATTTACTAAATTTGGTAATACTGATTTTGCGAATAGTCCAGTTGTAGTTGTCAATAAATCAAATAAAATCCAAAATAAAATTGAAATCATTATTCCTTTTCGTGCCACACCACCATCCTTTGCAGCATAGCATCGTTGATGAAAACCTGGATCGGCAAATGTCCAGAGTGCAATTAAAAACCATACTATTAAATAAGAAGGTGACATACCTCCACCTAACGCAAGATGATTTGAAGGAACTGAGTTCACAATAAAGTTGATATCTCCTATATTCGAGAAAGAATAAATTACAGCTATCAAGAACCCAATGAACATTACAAAGAATTGAAAAACATCGGTAAATATATTGGCTCTATATCCACCAGTTATTAAATAGACCAATGAAACTGTCAAAGATAAAATCAAAGAAAATAAAATTGGTAACCCAAATACAAGTGATATAAGGCTAGCAGTCATTAATAGGTATGGGGCAGGTGATACCAGCACAAATACCACTAAACCTGAAAGTAGTGATGAATTTTTTCCATAGACTTTTTCAATTTTATCGGGAATTGTATAGAGTGAAGTCTCACGAATTTTTTTGGCGAAAAATATTCCGAATAATAGAGCAAATATATAGTAAGGCAATCCTTGTGTAACCCAGCTTACCAACCCAAAACGATAAGTAAATTCCCCCACCCCAAGAATGCCACCATACCAGGTAGAAACATTTACTGCAACAAATAAGAATAATGTTAGACTTCGATTAGAGAGTAAAAAATCATCAGCAGAATTTTTAGTTTTTCTTCCACTGTAAAAACCAATCAGGATTAAAGCAGAAAAAAAAGAGAGTATAATGATAAGGTCAATTGTACTAAATAAGATCATGCTTGATATTAAATTTAATATCGCGGATTACAAAGACTGCCCCTTTTTTTATTTTTAGAGTAACTTTATAGCTTGTAGAAACGTTGCTCGTACTATCTTTAATTCCAAAGGGAAGAGCGATATTATTCAATGAATATTTTAACCCGTTCGAAATTATTTTAGTTTTATTATTTAAACCATAAATTGAAATGGTCTCCCCAGGCAGCGATCTCAATATTGTATCTTTATTATAAGCTTTCAAAAAAGAATTTTCAGCCACGATTACTATATCAATTTTTGAAAAATATTTTAAAAGTATTCCAAGATTATTAAAAGTATGATCAAGTCGATTGCCGGTAACTCCCATCAAAATAACTTCCGAATAATGATTTTTAATTGCAAACTTCAAGCACTTTTCCACATCTGTATCATTCTGCCTTTTGATCTTTATGATTTCAGTTGATCGAGAAAAATGCCTCAGAGTTAAATCTGAGATGGAATCAAAATCGCCTATTATATATTTTGGGATAAGCTTAAGTTTCAATGCAGTGTTCCCTCCCCCATCGGCGCAAATCAGATCGGAGTAATTTTTATTTTGGAAATAATTAATTACACTTTTTAACGGTGGTTTGCCGTTGGCGAGAATAATGCATTTATTAATTTTCATTTTTTTCATAAACCAACCCTGATACCGAATAGGAAATTTCTTTCTGCTGCAGGGAAAAACTCACCGCCGATTGCGTTGGCTGAATAAAGGCTATCAAAAAGATTATTGATCTGTAGATAAATTTTTGAATTGGATAATCCATCAAGTAAATTTATTTCGTAACTAAGGTAGAGGTCGGAAGTGAAATAAGCATCATTTATATTATTGGTATAAGCCACAAAATCAGGAAAAGATACAATTAATTCATCGAGATTATCGTCAAAATAATCGGAGTAAAAAGTGCCTACGTAACGGAGTGATACGTCAATATTAAGCCCATTAGTTCGGTAGTTAACGCCGGCATTCACCAAAAAATCAGGGAAGCCGCTGATCTTATTTCCGCTTAAATTTATTTTATTCTCGGAATCAATAAAATAATAGCCATCAGAAATTTTATTTTGGCTGTATGTTGAATTCAAATAAAAATTGAAAATATTCTTAAGATTATATTGCAATGAAAGTTCAACGCCTGAATGTATTGTCCGATCAACATTGCCCGTAACAGGCTGACCAAACCGATCAAGTTTTCCACTTTTGACAATTTCATTTTCAAAGTTCATGAAGAATATATTTAACGCAAGTGATAAACTTTCACTATTAAAATTTAGACCTAATTCCAAATCATTCATGGTTTCAGCTTGAACTAACGGTTTATCATAGTCGTAACTTCCGTCTGCATTCAATTCGAACTGAGGAAGTTCACCACCGCTTGATTCAGCAGCATCGTAATAATTTTTTAATCTTGGTTCGCGGGTTACTCGAGCAAAGGAAAAGATTGCAGAATATTTTTCATCATATTTATAATTAACACCAACTCTTGGATTAAAATATAACCCATCAATAGAAAAATTATTCGCAATAAATTTTTCATTGAATAATTTATATTTATGGTAAGCTGATTGTAATTCAGCTATGATATTTATTTTTTCACTCAAGTCATAACTCTCATGCACAAAGGCTGATAAAATATCTTTGCTGCCATTATAGAAATAATATTTGTACGAAGTTGAAACTCCGGGTGGAAGATTTTCAGCAAAGTTAATGGCGCCCCAATGATTAGATTTATGAAACCTCATTTCTGCTCCGGCATAAAACACTCCATTATTGTGTTCAATTTTTATTCTTGGGATCCACCCCCATTGTTTGTTCTCAACCATAGCACGAATAATCGAATTTGAAGGATTTGAAGCAGCTGCAAAACCATTTTGAAAAGTTAATCTAAAATAATTAGTATCTGCCCATGAAGCATCATAATCAAAGAAGCCTTTTCCGATTACAAGAAAAAGTGCTGAATTAAAAACGACATTATTATTAAGCACAAATTCGTTTAAAAGTTCAAAATGAGGCTGGGTGAAATTTTCAATCTCTTCGGGTCTTCGATCAAGTGTGAAGCTATAATTATCTCCTTCAGCTTCCCAGTAAGAATAATTAGCTCTTCGAAGTTCTTTGTCACTGATAGAAAATTTGGGCAAACCTGTGTAAGCGAGTCCATCTTCAACGTTCCCACCATAAAAATTAAAATGAGTAGTCAGGTATTTATCAAAACGAATTGCAGAGAAATGAAAAGAATTCAATTTTACCCAAGATAGATTGCGATAACCAGAGGAAGTAATCTGTGACAATTTAGTGTAGATTGAATATTTATTCTTAATAAGTCCACTCGAACCTGAAACAGAAAATTTTTTTGTATTATAACTTCCAAACGCTGATTCAAAATTTAGGAAAGATGAATTAGAAAATTGTGAAGTGACAATGTTGATTGAACCTCCAATAGCGGGATAACCGAACACTCCTGAACCTGCCCCACGCTGTACTTGAATTAATTCTGTTGACGCCAACAAATCCGGAAAGTCTATCCAATAAACGTTATTATCTTCCGGATCGTTTTGAGGAATACCATTGATTGATACAGCAATTCTTCTTTGGTCAAATCCTCTAATGCTCAAATAATTGTAACCCACCCCGTTTCCATTTTCAGAATAAAAAGTAGTTGAAGGAAGCTTGCTTAGGAATTCAGGAATGTCCTGAATAGAATGATTCTTCTTTATATCTTTTTGATTCAATATAGAAGAAGTAAATGGTATGGTTGTACTTTTACCCAGAGCAGCCTCAATCATAACTGTTTGAGAGGTTAATATTTTAGGTTTTAAATATATCTTCACGTTTGATGAATTTGACTGCGAAAGAGTTATCTCCTGAGAGTAGTATCCAAGAAAGCTTATGAGAATTTTAGATTCACCAAGAACGGGGAGGTTTAATGAAAAGTATCCAATGTTATTTGTAGCAGCCCCGATATCAGGAGCGGAGGTTAAAGATAAATTCGCTCCTTCGAGCGGTTCATTAGTAAAAGCATCATACACAAAACCAGAATAAGTAATTTGCTGTGCGAGCAAATTAAAGGAAAATAAAAAAGGAATAAAAAAATACTTCATATTGTCTCCTTAAGTTTTAGCCTTAATAGAAACGCTAAAGCAATTATTTATTCCTTTAGGCGTTTCCCTACGCTGGCATTATCCAGATCAGGTTTAAGGGTTTGATCTCAGATATTCCTACAAAAGGAATAACACCCCTAACGGCTATGTAAAAAAATTATTTAATTTTTATTTTTTGACCAACTTTTATTTTAGTGTCAGTTAACTTGTTGAGTGCTTTTAATTCCTCAACAGTGGTTCTGTTATTTTTTGCAATAACATAAAGTGATTCACCTTTAAGAACTGTGTGATAAACTGATTGGGAGTTAATTATTTTCTCGGTGCCAACTGTGTTTTCAGTAATTCTCTTACCAGAGATTTTTAGATTTTGTCCACTTGTTATTTTATCGCCTGAAAGACCGTTCCAGCTTTTTAATTCATTAACTGATACTCCGAAACGATTAGCAATCGAGAGCAAGTTATCACCACTTCGGACTTTGTAGGTTGATCCATTATTTGAATAAGTTTCATTCTCTGAAACATCATTAACACCTACATCCGAATAAATTTTAAGAGTTTTTCCAGCTAAGATTTTATTGCTTCCAAGTTTGTTCCACTTTTTAATATCAGCAATCGAGACATGATATTTATCGGCAATTTCCCCAATGGAATCACCAGCTTTAACTTTATAGTAATTAATATTTGAATTAGTTTTAGTAGTGTTGTCGCCTAATGAGGTAACACTTTCACCTGTGTAAATTTTTAGTGTTTGTCCACTACGTATTGTGTTACTACTTAAGTTATTCCATTTCTTAACAAAGGCCACTGACGTACCAAATTTTTCAGCAATTTCACCGATAGTATCACCTTTTTTAACTCTATACTTATAAACACTATTCTTTTTAGTAACAGTTGTTTCATTATCTGATATTAGATTTGAAGGTGTATCAGAAAAGATTTTCAATTTATTACCGGCTAAAATTTTATTACCCGAAATATTATTCCATTCACGAAGGTCATCAATTTTTACATTATACTTCCCGGCAATTGATTTAAGAGTTTCACCTCTTAAAACTTTGTGATACACATAAGAGTTTTTGGTTTTGTTAACATTCGTTACGGTAATATTCTTCTCTGTGGAAGATTGAACATCAAGACTAGAATAAAATTCTTTTTTGGATGAAGGGACATAAACAGTAAGTTTTTGTCCGACATTTATCTTTGAAGTGTAAGGGATATTATTCCAGTTTCGTAAATCGCTTACACGGGTGTCAAAAATATCAGCCAATCCGAGCAGGCTGTCATTTTTTTTCACGGTATAAGTTACGGCGACTAAATCAGTAGGGACAACACTTTCAGAAATTTCTGATTCAGTTGAATCAACTTCATTGTTACCAAAATTATTATCTTCACTAATGTTATCCTCGAAATTAGTACTTATGGTTTCAGATTCTGATTTATTCAGATTCACATAAGGAGAAATATATTCATCACTCGTGTTTATTGTATTGTTATTATTTTCATTTGCCGTTTCAATATCAGTATTGTAAGCAATATTGTCTTCGGATAAATTTGTTAAAACCGGAATTCTAAGTTTTACACCCTTGTACAATTTTGATTTAGAAGAAATATTGTTAACCTCAGCAAGATCATATTTCGAAACGCCATATTTATTAGCAATCTTGGTTAGTGTTTCACCTTTTTTAACAACATGAACTAAATACGTTTTGCGAGCAGACTCAGGAATATTAGTAAGATTTGAAGCGAAAGAATTCAAAGAACTGGTTGGTATTTTTAATGGATAACCGCCCGAATAATTGTTTGGAGTGCTGTATTGTGTTAGTTCAGGGTTCATATCCATTAAAGTTTCAACATCAATTCCAGCGCATTTGGAAAGGTAATTCATATCCACAGCTCCGTCAACTTTATAGGTTGTGTAATCATATGGAGTCTGATATTCAATATTACTAAAACCATATTTTTCTGGATCCATTGCAATCAGGCAAACAGCAATATAAGTAGGTACGTAACTTCGGGTTTCCTTGGGAAGATACTCTCTGATCCCCCAAAAATCATTTCTACCTGATTTGTTTATAGCTTTCACAATCCTTCCCTCTCCCGCATTATAAGAGGCTAATGCAAGATACCAATCCCCTAAAGAATTATATAAATCTCTGAGATGCCTTGCAGCTGCACGAGTTGATTTTTCCGGGTCTCTTCTTTCATCATAATAGAAATCGGTTTCAAGTCCATAAAGCTGTCCAGTAGATTTAATGAATTGCCAAAGCCCAACAGCACTTGCCCAGGAACGAGCAGTTGGATTTAGTCCACTTTCCACCATGCTCAAATAGATTAACTGTTTGGGAACCTGTTCCTCTTCAAAAATTCTAGACATCATGGGAAAATACTTACCTGAACGTGCAAGCCAGTTTTCCATGTGTTTTCTTCCCTTACCCGTAAAATATGTAACCCATTGATCTACATAAGAATTTACTTCCAATGGAATATCAGCTGGAATTACAACCGGTCTGTTAACTTTTTCCACTTCCTCAACAAGCTGAATTTCTGGTACTTCTTTACCAAGCCATTCTTCAAGTGCTGCGAAAGAAGCATCAGATGGAAGTTCGGTTAATCCATCAACATACTTTTTATAGTCTTCGAGGATGGAATTCTGCAATTCATTGTAAGCTTCATTAGCATCAATGCCGGGATAGTAACTGACATTATTAATGATTCTTAAAGCAGATTCATAGTTGGAAATTGCTTCTGAGGGACTGTTGAGTTCCTGCTTGTTTAAAGCAATAATATAATATTGGCGGGCTTGTTCTAACATTTCAGAAACGATTCCAACTTTGGTAAAGTTCGAGTCGTTACTGTTAGTTTTTACTTCCTTGGTAATTTCCTGATTTGCTCCACACGCACTAAGCAGTAAAGCAAATAAGGAAATCACCCCAACGAACAGTAAGAGTTTCTTCATAGTATCTCCTTATTTAACAAATTGTTATGCAATATAAGTCTTGAACCAAAGTGAATCAAGTAAAAATTCACCAAATTAACCTAACTCAAAGTACAATAAGAGTTTGACTTATAAGTTTATCAGAGTGGAATGTTTGAGTGTTTTTTCTTTGGGTTTTTATCAACTTTTGATTTAAGCAAGGTAAACGCATTTATCAATTTTATTTTCGTTTCGGATGGTTCAATAATATCATCAATATAGCCGTACTCGGCGGCAATGTAAGGATTTGCAAATTTATCAACGTACTGTTCAAGCTTTTTTTGCATTTCTTTTACAGGATCTTTGGAGCTAGAAATTTCTTTTTTAAAAATTATTTCAACCGCTCCTTTAGGACCCATAACAGCGATTTCAGCAGAAGGCCAAGCAAAATTAAAATCTCCACGGATATGTTTAGAATTCATAACATCGTAGGCTCCACCGTATGCTTTACGGGTGATTACTGTTACTTTGGGGACTGTAGCTTCACAAAATGCGAATAATAATTTTGCTCCATGCTTGATAATTCCATGCCATTCCTGCTCGGTGCCTGGTAAAAAGCCTGGAACATCAACTAACACCAATAAAGGGATATTAAATGCATCACAAAATCTTACAAACCTTGCAGCTTTTACGGAAGCATTTATATCTAATACGCCAGCTAGAACTTCAGGTTGATTTGCAATTATTCCGACAGATAATCCTCCGATTCTACCAAAACCAACGATAATATTCTCAGCAAATTCTGCGTGAATTTCAAAAAAGTCTGCATTATCAACAAGTAGGTTAATAATTTCTTTCATATTGTACGGCTTATTCGGACTATCTGGAATTATATGATTCAACCTTTCATCGGGAGAGATCGTAGATGAATCAAAATTAATTTCCAGCGGACGATCCATAAAATTGAGAGGTAAATACCCTACCAATCTTCTTACTGCTTTTAATGCATCAATTTCATTTTCATAAATACAATGTGCCACTCCACTTTTGGAGGCATGAGTCTCTGCCCCTCCCAATTCCTCAAATGAAACGTCCTCATGGGTTACAGTTCTTACAACATTTGGGCCAGTAACAAACATGTGACTTGTATTTTTAATCATAAAAATAAAGTCGGTTATTGCTGGAGAATACACTGCACCCCCCGCACAAGGACCAAGTATTACAGAAATTTGTGGAATTACTCCAGAGGCAAGAGTATTAGCAAGAAAGATATCTGCATAACCACCGAGACTCATTACCCCTTCCTGAATTCGTGCACCACCTGAATCATTAAGTCCAATTACCGGAACCCCGGCTTTCATTGCCATACTCATTATCTTCATTATTTTTCCCGCATGTGTTTCGGATAATGACCCTCCGAATACTGTAAAATCCTGGCTAAAAAGTGCAATTGATCTTCCATTTATTCTGGCAAACCCTGTTACAACGCCATCGCCTGGATAATGAATTTTATCCAATCCGAAATCAACTGCCCGATGTTTTACAAACATATCTATTTCATCAAAGCTGCCTTCATCAACAAGTAGTTCTATTCTTTCGCGGGCAGTGAATTTACCTTTTTTATGCTGACTTTCAATTCTCTCACTTCCCCCTCCTAAAAGCGCTTTATTCTTTAACTCTTTGAGTTTATCCAGTTTGTCTTTCATTGGTTTATTAGATTATACTTTTAAATTGAAAAATTTATGATTTCAAGATTCTTTTTTGCGGCAAATCTATTTTGTATTTCCATAATAATTTTCTTTGTGTACTCATTAATATCTGGCCAGGCCGAAATTTTTGATCTATCAATTTCTAGTGAATCAAATATTAAGCCTGGATTTTTCTGCATCATATAAACCATATCAGAAAAATGAATTGATTCTAAAATATTTGTAGTAGCTAAAATAAAATTTACCTTTGTGTTGGATTTAATATCCTGAAGGACCTGATAAACTTCTGAACGCAACGAACTTGTGAAATTTCTAAACGGTTCATCTAATAAAATGAAATCAGGATTCGTGATTAAAGCATTGCCAATCGATATTCTAAAAATAAAGCCTTTGCTTTTGCTATTCGGAATGTGATCTTCATAACCATTTAAGCCAACAAGGTCAATAATGTTTTGTATATCAGAGTTACTCTTTTTTCCAGTATAACGGCTATTCTCTATTGTAAATTCAATATTCTTTTTCACCGAAAGCCAGGATAAGTAATTCTTATGTTCATTTATCAAGACTGCCTTGGGTATTTGTGATATTCCTGAATCATTGTAAAATTTTATTTGGCCTTTTGTAGGTGTAAGCGATCCAGAAATTATTTTTAGAAGGGTCGATTTACCTGAGCCAAATGGTGCAATAATGGAAGTGAAGGAATTCCGGTGACTATGTGATTTAATATCAATAGTAATATTTTCAAGAATTGATTTCTGAACGCCGGTACTAAGGGGAACGAAATAATCCACCCCCTCTAATTTTAGTTGAGTGATTTCATTCATAATCGTTCTGATAGTTAAAATTCTTAATCATAGCAGAATAAATTCTATCAACAAGTAGTATTATAGAGCCTAAAATCAAAAGCAAGGCGACAGCGGCAGATAAATCTTTATACTCAACAATTTTTTTTAACATAACGCCTATGCCCTCTTTACCTATTAATATTTCATAAATTATTAAAATCATCCACAAAACAAATTGGTAATTCTTTACATATTTAAGCAGCTTAGGCCTCAAAAGTTTTGAAATAATTTTATTTTGTATCACACCTTTTGAAAATCCAAATGATCTCATCGAATCAATAAAATTAGGATCAACTTTTTCCATCCCCCTTAAGTTTTTAATCGTAAATGCTGATGTCGAAATAGCAGAAGCAAAAATTATCTTAAACAAATAAAATTCTGAAAACCAGATGGTGGAGAAAATTAAAAAGCCAAATATCAGGAAAATCACATGACCTTTATTTCGTTCTCTAGCTAGATATTTAGACATCTTTTTATCAATCATTTTATTAGATAAAAAATTTGAGAATATTATTGCGATTAAAATTGATAAATATATACATCCAATAGTTGAAATAAGATTAAGAAGTAAATTATAATCATTCCAAAGGGAAGAGAACGATTCGAGAACTACTGATGGTTTGGGTACAAAATAATTTGTCGGAATGATAAACTCAAATAAAATTATCCAAAGTACTAACGAAATGATAATTATTGAGTAATTCTTTGTTAGAAAATATTTTTTCCTATTCATCGTCATATTAAATTTTCAATTATCAAATCGAATATATTGAACATTTTTAATAAACAGTACAATATTAATTATTTAGAAACGTGTTGTTGAGTCTCTCAAAACCGATTGTACTTTCATTACCATGTCCGGGATAAATTTTTATATCGTCTGATAAACTCATTAATTTATTTTTAATTGAATCCATTAGTTGATTATAATTTCCACCCCATAAATCAGTTCTACCTATGCTATTCTGAAAAAGAACGTCCCCGGTAAAACAGATTTTTTCCTTTTCAAAATAGATGCAATATTCGTCAGGTGTATGCCCAGGAGTTGATAAAAAAATTAGTTTGTAATCTCCGATGACCAATTCTAATTTTTCGTTCAAAAAATGATCCGGTAAAGGGGGTGTTTCAATACTCAGGTCAAACATCTCTGCTTGTTTTTCTGCGTGATTCAGAAGAGGTAATTCACCTTCCGGCATATAAAATTCTACGGAATAGTTTTTTTTGATATAATTGCATCCAAGAATATGATCAATATGCGCGTGAGTTAGAATCATTGATTTGATTGAGAGATCATTTGAGCTAATCAAATCAGCAAGCCTTTTCTTTTCGGAGTCTGAAAAACAACCTGGATCAATAATAATACTCTCTTTAGAAATTTCATCCCAAACAAGATAAGTATTTTCAGTAAAGGGATTAAAAATAAACTTTTGAATTTTAATCATTTGTGTTTAGATAAAAAATTTTTTTTAACATTTATAAAATTCTTGCTTAAATAATTCTGGTAATTCTCTGATGTTTCTTCGATGGAATCGCCGCCAAATTTTTGGAGAAAATAATCCGCTAAAGTCCATGCAAGCATAGCTTCTGCAATCACTGAACAAGCCGGAACGGCTACAAAATCACTCCGCTCACGCCGCGCATCCGCACGCTTCATATTTTTAAGATCAATACTGTGAATCGGTGTCATTAAAGTCGCAATCGGCTTCATTGCCGCACGAACAATTATTGGCAGCCCTGTCGAAACTCCCCCCTCAATTCCGCCGGCATTATTTGTCTTTCTTGAAAAGGATTTACCAGCAAGTATAATTTCATCATGAGATTCTGAACCATATTTATCAGCAGATAAAAAACCACTGCCGATTGAAACAGCCTTAACGGCGTTGATAGACATAATAGAATGAGCAATTGCAGCATCCAGTTTCCTGTCATAATGAACAAAACTACCAAGACCGGCCGGAAGCCCGCTGGCAGCAACAATAAAATTACCCCCAAGCGTATCACCAAATTTTTTGGTCGATTTAATTTTCGCTATGATTTTTGCTTCCTGAGTTTTCTCCATCACACGTACCAAACTCTTATCAGCAATATCGGATAGTCTTGAAGCGATAAAACCTTTCTTCAAATTATTTTGAAGCAGTTTATTGTAAAGACTTCTACGCGGATAAATGCCACCAATACTTTCTACAAAACTTCCAACCGAAATACCGAAGTGGTTCAAAAATATTCTGGCTACAGATCCTGCAGCAACGCGCGCGGCCGTTTCTCTAGCACTTGACCGCTCGATTGAATTTCTAATATCATCATAATTATATTTTTGAGTTCCAACTAAATCTGCATGACCCGGTCTTGGAATAGAAATCTTTTCGGTGATAGATTCATCATAAGGCGACATTCTGTCCTTCCAATTTTCCCAATCATAATTTTTTATTAAAAATGAAATAGGAGACCCGAGAGATTTTTTATTTTTGACTCCTGATAAAATTTCCACCGAGTCGGATTCAATTTTCATTCTCTGTCCTCTGCCATAGCCGGCTTGGCGTCTTTTCAATTGATAATCAATAATTGATTTTTCAACAATCATATTAGAAGGAAAGCCTTCAACGATAGTAGTTAATGCTTTTCCATGAGATTCGCCGGCTGTTAAAAATCGTATCATATTTTTTATAAGTTTTAAGCAAAGATAAAAAAAACGCCCGAATATTCGGGCGTTAATGTTTGGAATAATAATTCGATTTGATCTTATTTAGGAATTTCCAACCCTACATAACGGGCGTTACCTTTTGAATCCAGTACCTTTAATAAAATTGCTTTGCCCTTTTTATTCTCAATTACATTTTGAAGATCATCAACAGAATTTATCGTCTGCTTATCAGCTTCAACGATTACCAATCCTTCAAATAATTTTTGATCTTCAGCTTTAGAGAAAGGTTTTACATCAGCAATAAGTACACCGTTATCAATATTGTATTCTGTCTTTTCTTTACTGGAAAGATTTTTAGTGACCAGCCCTAACTCCTCAAAATTAATTGTTGAAGAATTAGATTCATTCTTTGAATCATTTTTTGACTTATCGGTTACAGGTTCAATCTTTGTATCGTTATCACGAGATTTAAGAACAACCTTTTTTTCTAACTCTTTTCCATCTCTAAAGATTGTAAGCGTAACAGAAGATCCGGCTGATTTTGAAGCTACATAACTTTGTAATTCATTTGGCTGGTTAACTTCTCTCCCATCCACCTTGAGAATAACATCACCGGCTTTAACATCAGAATTTTCTGCCGCACCCCCGGGAACAATTCCTTGTACAATAATTCCACGAGGTTTATCCATACCAAGAGATTTAGCAATTGCATTATCGACTTCACCAATGTTAACTCCGATATATCCACGATTGACTTTTCCATTTGCAATTAAATCCTTGGCAACACTTTTTGCAAGATTAATTGGGATAGCAAATCCATACCCAATGTAAGTTCCGGTATTGCCGGCAGCTATTGCTGAATTTATTCCAACCACCGAACCAGAAAGATCAACTAAAGCACCCCCGCTGTTGCCTGGGTTTATCGCGGCGTCTGTTTGAATAAAATTTTCAACCCCATAACTATCTTTTATCAGTCCTAATTGCCCCCTGCCTATGGCACTAACAATTCCAGCCGTAACAGTGGAAGAAAGAGATAACGGATTACCAATAGCCATAACCCACTGCCCCACTTTTAGATTGTCTGAATCACCAAGATAAGCATCAGGTAGATTTTCAGCATCTATTTTAATAACTGCAAGGTCAGTAAGCGGATCAGTTCCAACTACAGTTGCGTCAAATGTCCTTTTATCGAAAAGCCCAACAGAAACTTGTTTTGCATTTTGAACAACATGGTTATTAGTAAGGATATATCCATCCTCTGATATAATAATTCCGCTTCCCGAACCTCTTTGTTCTGGCGGGACTTCATTAAACGGAAAGAAGAAGAAATTGTCGTGCGGGTTATCTTTCGTTTCAGATATTACATTTATCTGTACTATGGTGGGGGTTACCTTTTCGGCAACTTCAATAAATGCCTTACTAAAAGCCGTTGCGTCTGCATCAAGATTTACAGGTGGATATGCTGCGCCCAGATTTATATCTGAAAGTCCGGGGCGAATCCAACCAAAACCAGTGATAAGCAATGCGCCAAATATAATACCAATTGCAATGAGTGCTGCTGCACCAATCATTTTTTTTGATTTCATTTTTTACCTTTTCTTTTATAACGATTATCAGTTAATTAAACATAGTAAATATTTGATCGTTAAATACCTCTTAAATTACTTTTTATTGATTGAATTCCCTGAAAATCAGGTATGTGAAATTTCAAATATTTTTCCATGAATGCAATTGCTTTTTTTGCTGTATCAATCTTCAAAGATTCAGTTTTTTTACTAAACTTTAGACATTGCAGATAGTTGAAAAGTTCCGCATCAATTTGATAGGAATTTTGATAATCAATTTTGCAATCCCCGCAAATAATGCCTGAATTAAAATTGAAGCCAAGCAATTGGTTACTCAGTAGATTCTTTCCACACACACTGCATTCATTTAATTGAACCTGGAAACCAATTTCTTCCAAAAAAAATAAAAAAAATCTTGAGAATAAAATTTCAGCAGCCTCGTCCGCTGAATTTAGTAGAGTCAGGATTCGAACAACGCCATTAAATAATTTATTGTGAAGTTCATTATCCGGAATTATTTTTTTGATTATTTCAACGACGGCAAACGCATAAATAATTTTATCATAGTCGTTTTTGATTCCCGGAAAATGATTTATCGAATCGGCATTGCTTAATAATTGTAACTCTCTGTTTTCTTTTTTGCAAAAAACTATGTTCAGGTAATTTGGGATATCAATCAAAGGTCCAATTCTATTCTTGGGATTTCTCCCGCCTTTTAATATCAAAGAAAACTTTCCAAAATCTCTGGTGAATAAATTGGTGATAATACTTGTATCACTAAAATCCATTTTACCTAATACTATGGCTTCAGTTTTTAATATTTCGCTCATTGGATAAAATTATACGGGAAAGTGAATACACCATCCTCAGTAATAATTCCTGAAATCAAATGTGATGGAGTAATATCAAAAGCGGGATTGAATGCGTCAACTTCTGAAGGACAAACTTGAACCCCCTTAAATTCAAGTATTTCTTTTTTACTTCGATACTCAATCTCAATTTCATTTCCAGATGGAATGTGCCTGTCTATTGTTGTTGACGGTGCCGTGATGTAAAATGGGATATTGTGATAGTTGCAGAGCACAGCAAGATTATATGTTCCGATTTTATTAGCAGTGTCGCCATTTAGAGCAATCCTATCAGCGCCGGTGATTACTAAATCAACTTTGCTTTGCGCCATTAAAAACGCAGCGGAAGAATCTGTGAGGATTGTAAATGGAATTTCAGAATTATAAAGTTCAAATGCAGTGAGCCTCGAACCTTGCAGCAACGGTCGCGTTTCATCAGCATAAACGTGAGAGATCAAATCATTTTGATATGCAAATTTGATTATGTTGAATGCTGTTCCATCACCGCCGGCTGCCAATTTCCCTGTGTTACAATGAGTGAGTACGTTAGATTTTTTGCTGAAAATATTTAAACCATTACGTGCTATGCGATCACAAAAAGAAATATCCTCTGTGTGGATAGCTTCAACAAAATTTAACAATTTATGGAAGATATCCGGGTCAGAAGAATTTTGATTGAAATAATTTTCCAATTCATTTAATACTTTAAATAGATTTACCGCCGTTGGTCTTGTGCGTCTCAGCCGTGCAAGAGCTTCGCTGAAATTATTTTGAATAAGATTTTGAGGACAATTTTTTACAGATAGTGCTAAAGCATAACCGGCTGTAATTCCTATTGCAGGTGCGCCTCTTATTTCGAGGCGCTCAATAGCGCTTGCTATCCTTTCGTACTGATCTGTTGTTTCGTAAACTTCTTGAAATGGAAGTTTTGTTTGATCTATAAAAACGAGTTGTTCGTTTTCAAATTTAAAAGAGAAGTAATCTTTATTTTTCATCGAATCTTGATAAGTCTAAAAATTCACGGTACCTGTCTTTAATCATCAAATATGATAGTTGTTCCAGTCCTTTCGTACTGAATTTTTCAACGCAGAAAGAAGCCATTGCACTACCATAAACCACAGCACATTTTAAGTTATCAGGTGTTATGTCACCTGATTTAAATAAGTAACCGATAAATCCTCCGGCAAAAGTATCCCCCGCCCCTGTAGGATCATAAATCAATTCCATTGGATATGCTGGGGCTGAAAAAATAATATCCTCGGTAAAAAGCAGAGCGCCGTGTTCTCCTTTTTTTATGATGAGAATTTCCGGACCTAATTTGCGGATTTCGCGGGACGCTTTTATAAGGTTCGGTTCGTGCGCTAGCAATCTTGCTTCAGAATCATTAATGATGAGTACATTAACTCGCGGCAATAATTTCAGAAGCTCATCTTTTTTCCCTTCGATCCAATAATTCATAGTATCGCAAACAACGAAATAAGGATTATCCATTTGATCAAGAACTTTTATTTGAAGTTCGGGATCTATGTTTCCGAGACAAACAAACTTTGCTTTACGCGCTTTTTCAGGAATTATAGGGTTGAATTTCTCGAACACATTTAATTCGGTCAACAAAGTATCACGCACATTCAAATCATAATGGTATTTGCCAGACCAACGAAAAGTTTTTCCTCCTTCAACTATTTGCAAGCCTTCAAGATCAATATTATGGTCTTCTAAAATTTTAATGTATTGTGGAGGAAAATCACTTCCAACAATTCCAACTAGCCTTACCGGTCCTCCAAAATAACTTGCTGCGAGTGATATGTATGTTGCTGAACCGCCAAGTGCGTTCTCGACCCGGTCGAATGGTGTTGATACTGTATCTAAACCAAGCGAACCTACTACTAATAATCCCAAATTAAACTCCGTTTTTTATAATATTGAAAAATAGTGAAATGAAAGAATTAAATTTTTATTTCTACAAAGTTAAGATAAGACATTCTTTTTGTGAGATACTCGATAATTATATCAACAGATTTTCTTTGTCCTCCCCAAGCTAAAAGTTTTTTCGCTTCCTGTGCGGTTACCCAACGATAAGTAGAATGCTCATCGCTTAAAATTATTTCTGAATGATTATCAATTTGCACTAAAAATACAGGCAAAAAGGTTATCAAATCTTTTTCCGGTAAATAAAAAGAATTGATGTTTGGAACGACCCAAAACTTTTTTGGTTTCAGATTTGTTTCCTCCTGAATTTCTCTCAATGCTGTCTGGAATGCTTTCTCTCCCCTTTTAATCTTACCTGAGACCATTTGCCACAAACCGGGATAAATTTCTTTATCCGATCTTTTTAACAAAAGAAATTCAATTTTATTTTCAGTCATTCTAAAAATATGTGCTTCGATCATATTTGAAATAAGTTTGGGCATAATTCACTCTTTAAAATTAAAAATAAGCGCGCACTTCTGCTCGTGCGGTATGAACAACTTTACCTCCACCTTGCACTCTGCCATCATAACTAAGAGTAGATTGGAGATAAGTGGAAATTCTGTAATCGAAATTTAACCGCCAAAAGTAATTTTTACCAAGTGCATTTCCGCCAGTTAATTCAAATGGAATAAAATTTTCGGATGAGTTTGCATTCAATTCATCACGCTGAATTTCAACACGCAATCTTCCGAGCCCCGAAAAAGAAATGTTTAACCTGATCAGTTGTGAATTTAAATCAATGATAGTTGGATTTGCTGGCAGATCATCTTCGCTGCGACCAATCTTCAATTTGAAACCAATCTCGATATTTCTTTCGGGGCGGTATGAGAAATCAGTTGATACACTGTTATTGGTTACTAATCTTTTTCGGTTTGATGATTCGGGAGCGCGGACATTATCATTTATTGTACTGATTTCTGTTTGGTTGCTGACTTCTTCTATCATTTTAAATGTGATACGCAAACTTCTTTCACGGTTGTATGCTCTTTCCACTCCCCCGCTAAACTGATTCAGAGTATTCTTTTCTGAATATCTGAAACGAAGTGAAAAGTCCTGCTTGTTCTCAAACAGAAAAATATCCTGCTGAAAAAGATTGCTGCCGGTAATAGTTTTTTCTTCATTTTGGAATGCAGAAAAATTAAGAAGATAAATCTTTTTATAGTCTTCTTCTGTTGTATTCTCTTCAACACGCCAATAACTTTCTGTTGAAAGCGGCGAAAATAATTTTCCCGCAATCGACTTATCATTAAACATATCAGCAAAATTTAATTTCCACCTTGTACTGGTTTTCAGATTTATCACCGGGAACAATTCATCAGTAGGAATATTTACTAAAATATATTCTCCATCAAAGAGTGTTGGTTCAAATTCATTTTCATCGGCGATTCCATTGTTATTAATATCTCCAAGATACCGATAACTTCCCGTTCCCTTCTCAACGCGCACAAAAATTCTTTCTATCTTTGCAGATTTTTGTGTTGATACTTCATAAAATAAATCACCGTTTAAAATTTTTTCTATCGGAATAAATTTATTTTGCGTCCTAATGAGGATTGTCTCGTTATCAAGCAAACCCTTTAGTTTGAATTCATCGGAGTATTGTTTTTTTCGGTACGTAAATGAAAATAATGAATTGACCTCTCGAATTCCGCTGTAACTCATTTCATAAAACTGAGCACGTGAATCAGACTCCCTTACAAGTTTGCCATTGATAGGGAAGTAATCTTGCCTCAGGGAATATTTAACAGAAAGTTTTAGTCCTTCATACTCAATTAGTTGCAGGTATGGATTTACCTCGTAATATTTTAAACTGGACGAAGATAAAGAATCGTTTGAAATGAATTTGTCGTTTTTATTTTCAGAAAGGAATTCTACCCCGGGCTTTAACTGCCAGAAGGTATAGTAAGCATCTCCTTTTTGACGCAGCCATTTGCTGGTGAGTAACTTTGATACACTTTTTACATAATCAAAATTATAGTCAATGTTATAGGAAGTATTATCTGTAAATTTTAAAATATTATTATAACGATCGGAGCTAAAAACATCTCCTTGCTTCAAGATTCCTATTGAGGTATTTATAAAAAGTTGTTCGGTAGGAATTAATTGCAGACTGAGTTCACGTAACGACTCATTTTGCGGTTCTGACAGAGAAGATAAATTATAATTACGATTAAACTCAACTTCATTAAATCTATCGGGCGATGTGAACCTGCTTAAAACAAATCTGTCTTTGTAAGATACTCCCGCTTTGCCAAGGCTAATTGAACCAAGATTAATTTCCTGGGGATTAATTTTGAGAAAAATATTTCTGGCATATCCGTAATCATCACCTTTGTCCAAATCAGATAAACGATTTTTGTCCCATAGACTTCCAGCATATTCTAAGCTAAGCGAAACGTCCTTCCACGGAGTTATATCAAATACAAGATTTGCAATTTGCTTTAGTTCTGGAAGGGGCAAAAAAGATATTGGCAGATAAGTTCCCATTCCGATTCCTACAAAACGATAATTACCCAGTGTTTCACGTATGTAATCTCCTTTACCTTCGCCTACAAAACTAAACGACACATTATAAACTGAAGCGGAGTCGCCCGGTAAATAAACATAATAAGAAAATTGCTGGTTTGAAATTAATGTATCAACTTTAAAATAAGTTCCGTGAATGTTTCCGAGCGAATCAGGAGCTGCTAACGATACACCTGATTTCACAGCTTTATTCCTATCATCGCCGGCATTCTTCAAATTTTCTTTATCTGAATCGGAAAGAATTATATCAATTGGAGCATCCTGATCATCGCCTTCGCGCAAATACTGAAATTTTACGCTCATCTTATCTTCAAACAGCAACCCTTCTGCACCAGCTCCGAAAACATTTCGCGCATATCTTCTATCTGTATATTCAAAATCAATATTTATCCGGCTTGCTGAAGTAATTAATTTTTTCGGAGTAAAAGTTACTGAAGCATTTGAGTAATCGATTGTGTAATCATTCCCCTCCCCTCTAACCAGTTCAATTCCATCGAGATAGACTCGTTCACTTCCGGCAATAATGATAATGTCCGGTTCACTGTTTATTCCACTTAATCTGTAAGGTCCTTGTACTCCATCAATTCCTAAAAGATTATTTGAATTAAACTTTCCTTTCGAACTTGCAATACCGAGATAGCCCTTTTGTCCTTCATAGAAAAACTCGCCTATCAAACCCTGTAGCTTTCTATTAATAACTCCGAATTCACCGAACTTTTTATTGAGTTCATAATCACCAAAAGTTCCGATTGCATTTTTATGTTTTATTTGGATGAAAACCTTATCGAGTTCTTCAAGGCGCTCTGTATTTCCTTCTGGTTGAATAGGGGTGTTTTCATCTGTAAGTGCTGCAACAATTTCAATATCGTCGGATAACTTTCCTGCAAGCTGAAGCCGCAAGCCGCTGTTCAGTGTGAAATCTTTTGTAGTCCCTACAGTAAAACCGCGAACAATTGTTCCGCTTTTTTCCATGCTGCTTCCAAAAATTGATTCGGTACTGAAAATACCTGAATCCAATTTGCTGATCAGAAGACTATCACCTGTTTCTGTATCAACGCGCAGAATCAAACTTCTTCGTTTATATTCTTTTTGGAGAGAAATTTTTATTGTTTGATATGAAACGATTAGAGTATCAAAAATTGAATAAGGAAGCGAGTCTGATAATTGAAAAAACCCTTTCGAATATTGGAAAGAATAATCCTGATTAGAAAGAATATTCCCCCGCAAAATTATTTTTTCGGTTTGAGGGATAATATTGACTTGGGAAATAAAATATTTATTATCAAAATTGATTGGGATTGTGTCTTGCACAAACGATGAAAAATATTTTTGTTGGCTCCAAACTGAATTAGAAGCGGCCAATAAAAAAAATAATAAAACGAAATGTTTAATGATAAACTTCAAAAGATGATTAAAATTTTTTAACGAACTAATCTACTTTGATGAAGTTCATTTATCAAGTCTAATGTTTAAACATAAGACAGATCATAAAATCTTTGAATTAATAAATTTATTCATATCTCAACGCTTCAATTGGGTCCAGGTTTGCAGCTTTGTAAGCAGGATAAGTTCCGAATACGATTCCGACAAAAACGCAAAGTGTAAGTCCGATAAATACCCAATCAAGCGGGATTGCAGCTTCAGCATTCAAAAAACTACCTGCAAAATTACCTACTCCCACCCCAAGAAGTATTCCGATAAAACCACCTATCAAGCATAAGATAATGGCTTCAATCAAAAACTGAACTAAGATATTCGAACGCTTCGCCCCGATTGCTTTGCGTATTCCAATTTCTCTTGTGCGTTCAGTTACAGAGACAAGCATAATATTCATAATCCCCACCCCTGCAGCAAGCAGTGCAATTATGGAAATAACCATCGCACCTATTCGTATGCCTTCGGTTATTCCGTTTATTTGACCGATCAAAGACTCGTTACTAAAAATATCAAAATCATTTTCCTCTCCCGGTGGAACTTTACGAATAGTTCGCATATAACCAATTGCTGTTTCGATAGCAGCATTGTAATCCTGCTTACCGTAGGACATAACTGTAATCTCAACACTTCTTCCGGTCTTACCATACATCGATTCAAAAGTGCTAATCGGAATAACTATATAATTGTCCATACTTTGTCCAAAGAATTCGGGCATCTTTTCCATTAAGCCAATCACTTGCAAAGGTTTGTTATCAACCTTAATAGTCAAGCCAACCGGGTCAAGGTTGGGGAAAAGTTTTTCTCTGATATCCTGCCCGAGCAAACAAACATTGTTGGAATAATCAATATCAGTTTTTCTGATTTCCCTCCCATGGTCGAGTGTAACATTGTTTGTTTTCATTCCGCCCTCAGTAATCCCTACGATGAAACTATTTGGATTCGTTTCGAGATTTCTAAATTTGATTACCTTCCCGCCTACAGTTAATTGCGCGGCGGTATATTTAGCTTGTGTCATCATTTCTTCAAAGCGATAATAATCCTCAAGCGTAATATCCTCACGGTTGCGAAGCTTTTTCCATTCGTCATGACCGCCGGTATTAATTGCTGGAAATTTTTGGATTTGAAAAGTGTTTTTGCTCAGAAATGATATTCCGCTCTCGATACTATTTTGAAGCATCGTTATGATAGTCATTATTACAATGATCGAAAAGATTCCGACAACAACACCAAGGATAGTTAGTATTGTTCTGAGTTTGTTACTTTTTAATGATTGTAACGAAAGTGAAAATATTTGAGATAGAAGCATAAATCCAGCACTATAAAATTCTTTTAAAATACTTTAAAGTAACTTAATAAAATTTACCGATCTATGTCTAATCATATAAATTGAACTTGAAGAGATATTCTTTTTACTCATACCTCAATGCTTCGATTGGATCTAAGTTAGCTGCTTTATAAGCCGGATAAGTGCCGAAAACAAGTCCCACCAGAACACACAGTGAAAGACCAATTAAAATCCAATCAATTGGAATTGCAGACTGCGCATTTAAAAAACTTCCTGCGAAATTTCCAAGCCCCACTCCAATTACAATTCCGATAACCCCGCCTATTAAACAAAGTACTATAGCTTCAAATAAAAACTGCATTAAGATATTTTTACTTTTTGCACCGATTGCTTTTCTAATTCCGATTTCTCGCGTTCGTTCTGTAACCGATACAAGCATAATATTCATAATTCCAATTCCCGCTGCAATCAATGCAATGATCGATACCACTAAAGCACCAATTCGTATTCCGCCAGTAATATTATTTACCTGCCCGATTAGTGAATCATTACTGAATATAGAAAAATCATTTTCTTCACCTGCAGGAACTTTCCGTATTGTACGCATATACCCAATGGCAGATTCAATCACTTCATCATAATCTGCTTTGCTATAAGACATAACAGTGATGTTGACGCTGTTGTTATACTTTCCATAAAAACTTTGAAAAGTAGTAATTGGCATTACTACAAAGTCATCTCTACTCGAACCAAACATAGCTGGCTGTCTTTCAAGAACACCAATAACTTTCATTGGTCGTCCATCAACGCGAACAGTTAGACCGACAGGAATTATTTGACCGAATATCTTATCAACGATATCATAGCCAAGCAAACAAACATTATTTGAATATTGAATGTCGGTTTCCATAAAGTCACGACCATATTCAACATTCCAGTTATTCGTTTTCATCGCATCAGTTGTAATTCCAGATACGCTGATATTTGGATTGGTCTCATTGTTCCCATACTTGATTACCTTTCCGAACTGCCATTGCTCGGCACCGACATACTTAGCTTGAGTCAGAAGAGCTTTTAACCTCTCAGCATCTTCGATTGTTATGTCTTTTCTATTGCGCAAAATCCTTTCTGCGTCCGCACCACCCTCCTGCATTCTACTGAACTTTTCTATCTGAAAAGTATTTTTATTCAGCATTGATAAGCCGCTTTCGATACTATTCTGAAGCATCGTGATAATTGTCATTATAACAATGATTGAAAAAATTCCCACAACTATTCCAAGAATTGTCAGCGAAGTACGAAGCTTATTATTTTTTAGAGACTGAAGTGAAAGGCTAAATACTTGTGATATTTTCATTACTCATACCTCAATGCTTCAACAGGATCTAACTTTGCCGCCGTATAAGCTGGGGCTAAACCTGAAATTATTCCCGTGAGTAGCGATACAAAAATTGCCAGAATTACTGCGTCATACTGAATTGAAGTAGGAATAAATTGATCAACAAGCATGCTTAAAAGAACTGCCGCAATTAAACCTGCAAGCCCGCCAACCAAACAAATTACAGAAGATTCGAGCAAAAACTGAAATAGAATGGTTCTTCGTTTGGCTCCGATGGCTTTACGGATACCGATTTCTTTTGTTCTCTCTTTAACAGAAACAAACATTATATTCATTATTCCGATTGCGCCGACAAATAACGAAAGACCCGTTATAAATAATCCGGCAATCTGAATTACCCCCACCACCTGGTTGTAATTATCAACTAATCCTTCTTGTTGATTGATTGAGAAATCATTTTCTTCACTGTATTTTAACCCCCTGATTTTTCTCATAATACCTTCAGCTTCTGCTTTAGTCTCTTCAAGCATTGCCGGGTTTTGCGCACGGACATTTATTGTTATCGAGCCAAAAGTTTCATTCATAAAATATTTGAAAATCGTTCCAATTGGTACAAAGACTTGATTATCGGGATTCCAGGGGCCGAGAATAAAGCTGCCTTGTTCAGTCAACACACCAACGACTTTAAAATTTTGCGGTCCGACTTTAATTGTTTTATCCAATGCATCACCAAGAGGGAAAAGAGTCTTTGCAATTTCACTGCCGATCACCGCAACATTTCTTGATCCTTCACTTTCTATATCTGAATAAAATCTGCCTTGAGCAAAAGAAAAATTAGTAGTCATAACATAATCAGCATTTGAACCATTGCAGTTTGCTGATTCAACTCTCCTATCTCCAAACTTAATTGTTTGCTGTGTATTGAGCACAGGTGCAACTGCAAGTGGAAGGTTTGCCATTTCTTTAAATTTATTGAAGTCATCCATATCAAGATTTTTTCTATTGCGAAGTTTCCACCAATCAACATTTCCAAACCACGCCCATTTATCTATGTAAAGTACGTCTGAACCTAAAGCGCTAATTCCATTTTGAAATGAATTATCAATGCCTTTAATAGCGGTTGACATTAACACGACTACAGTGATTCCGATAAATATTCCGAGCATCGTAAGAATTGCTCTAACTTTATTCGAACGAATTGCACGAAGCGCAATCAACAATCCTTCTTTTAATTCAAATAAAAAATTTGACATGTTTGTTTAACTTCTTTCTCTTGCAAATTCAATTTAATTAGTGGATGCTTTAGCCTTTGGTATATATCTATTTTTAACTAATTCGTCTTTTTCGATAAGACCATCTTTAAGTCTAATAATCCTGGCTGCATGTTCGGCAATGTATTCTTCGTGAGTTACAAGAATAATTGTATTTCCTTTTTCATGAATTTCGTGGAAGAGAAGCATAATTTCTTCACCGGTTTTTGAATCAAGGTTTCCGGTTGGTTCATCGGCAAGAATAATGGAAGGGCGCGTAACAAGTGCTCTTGCAATTGCGACTCTTTGTCTTTGTCCACCAGATAATTCATTTGGCTTGTGATATATTCTATCTTTTAACCCAACATCAATTAATGTCTGCATCGCTCTTTCTTTTCTTTCAGAAGCAGAAACTCCGGCATAGATAAGAGGTAGTTCCACGTTGTGCAGTGCGTTTGATCTTGCCAGCAGATTAAAAGTTTGAAAGACAAATCCTATCTCCTTATTTCTGATTCTTGCAAGTTCATTATCACTCATCTCACTTACACTAAGCCCGTTGAATTCATATTTACCAGAGGATGGGGTGTCAAGGCAGCCGAGTAAATTCATCAATGTTGACTTGCCCGAGCCGGAAGGGCCCATAATAGCAACGTATTCATTTTTATCAATGCGTAATGAAACATCACTGAGTGCGCGCACTTCTTCTGAGCCAACCTGATAAACGCGAGCGATATGTTCTATGTTAATAATGTTCATTTATGTTTTTCCGGTTTTATTTATTTATTCTCTGTTGAGTTGCTTTTATTTTCAACCCGAACTACAACGTTATCATTTAATTCTCTCGAAATCGCTCTGTAACTTCCTGTTACAACTTCTTCATCACCGGAAAGACCAGATTTAATTTCAATATAATTGTCATCGCTGATTCCAGTTTCAACTTCAACCGATTTGGCTTTCCCATTTTTGATTAGAAATACGATTTCCTTAATCTTTTTATCATCACTTTTCTTTGTTGTGACAACCGGTTCATCATCACTTCCGCTATCACCTTCTGGTGCTGGACTAAAATCTCCGCGAGCAGTAACGCATTGAATTGGCACACTGACAACATTCGATTTAGTTTCAGTCTCAATATCAGCATTACACGACATTCCGGGGCGGAGTGAAGGATCTAATTCGAGCAGCTTAATTTTGACAGCAAAGTTCACAACCTGGTCTTGCGTCCCCAACCCTGATGTTTGTGCGCTATTACCAATTTCAGTAACCAATCCTTTAAACACTTTATCTCCAAAGGCATCAACTTTAATATTTGCTGTATCACCTAATGAAATAATCACCACATCATTTTCATCAACATCAACTGTTGCTTCCATATTGTTCAAGTCAGAGATAGTCATAATATCCGTACCCATGCTGAACCCCGCACCAAAAACTCTTTCACCAAGTTCAACATTCAATTGAGTAACTACCCCATCCATTGGGGCACGTATGGTAGTTTTATTCAACTGATCAACAATTTCTTTCAACGATGCCTGATTAGAATTTACATTTGCTTGAGCGCCTTCATAAGCAGCCTGTAATGAGAGGAAATTACTTTTTGCATTTTCAAGCTCTGAATCACTGGCTAATCCTTTTGCGTTAAGTTCTTTTACGCGATTATATTCAAGTGTCATTCTATCAAGTTCAGCTTTGCTTTGAGCTAAATTTGCCTTAGCTGATTCAAGAAGTGCTTCCAATCTTTCTTTTTGTGCACTGTACTGATCACCTTTAATTTTAATCAGCAGATCACCTTTCTTTACTCTATCCCCTTCCTTTACCGGTAAAGAAATTATTTCACCCGTCACTTCCGGTGTAATTACAACTTTAAATTCAGAATTGATTTTGCCTGTTGCCGCTACTGTTTGAGTGATGTCCCGTTTCATAACTTTTTCGGTCTGAACAGAAATTATTTCATCTTTACCGCCGCCTACAAAAGCAATTACGATAAGAATTATGAGAAGAAATCCTATTCCTCCGAAGATAAATAATTTTTTACGCGACTTTTTAGTTTTTCCATTTGCCATTTAAATATTCTCCTTTAATAAAATTTATTCGAATTTTTTGTAATCCAAAACACCTAAATAATATTTAAGCTGTTCTGATAATCTTATAAAAGCAAATTGCGCACTTATCAAAGTTGTCTTTGCATTTATGTACGTTGAGTTTGCAACAAGCACATCCAAAAGTTTTCCTGCACCGAGCGTATATTTTTCCTGTTCAATTTTTAGATTTTCTTCAGCGGCTTTCACATTTTTTTCACTTACGTTAAGTCCCTTTTCTGCTTCCTGAAGATTAAGAAATGTCTGTTGAATACTTTGCTTAATCGTTCTTTCTAGATCCTTTAAATCTATTTCTGTATTCTCAGCATTAACCTCTGCGAACTGGACTCGATTGCTGACAGAAAATCCGGAGAAAATAGGAATACTTAATGTTAATCCGATTGAGTATGATCTCTGATCAAAAAGATTATCTATTTGATTAGCATAAGTATTGAAACCCATGCTGTTAGTAAGCCTTGGTAAATGTCCTGATTTTGCAGACGTAATATCATTGTAAGCGCTTTCTAAATTTAGCAGCGATCCTTTATAATCGGGTCTGTTTTGAAGCGCCTGCTGAACCAGCTCAGAAATATCATTATAACTAATTTTTAATTCTGAATTAAGAGTTTCATTTTCTTCAGTCGTAAGGGTTTCAGTAAACTTGAATTCTTGCATAACGTCTAAACCAAGGTAGTAAAGCAAATTACTTTTAGCAATTTCGAGATTATTTTTTGATTTGATTACTTCCAGCTCTGCATTACCTGCTTGAACTTGCTGCGCATAAACATCAGCCAATGTTACCGAACCAAGTTTGTTTCGTTCAATAATTGTTTCAAGATTTTTTTGATTCTGAATTAAATTTTCTTCACTGACTTTCAGAAGCTGCTGCGAAGTAATAACATCATAATAAAGCGAAATTGTCTGAAAGACTATATCTTGTTTTAATCTTTCGATAGATAGCTTTCCGGCTTCAAGATCATTTTTACTTTTCGAAAGTGCGGCATAATTCGAAAGCCCATCAAACAATGTCCACTGAGAATTTATACCAACCGAGTAGTTTCGACTTTCATTATTAGAGGGAGGAGTATTGAAAACTGCACCGCCAATATTAAAAGTCGTTCCCGGATCTTCCGAACGATTCCAGTCCCAGCTTCCATTTGCACTGATATTCGGTAAAAAACTTCCATAGGAAGCAAGAACATTAGATTCTAATGATTTAATCGTATTTATATTTTTTTGAAGTGTTGTATTCTTTTGAAGAGCAATATTTATAGCTTTCTGCAAGCTTAAATTCTCCTGCGAAAAAGATACTGACGTTAAACAAACAAGTGTTAGGAACACAAAAAGTGATCGCATTATTTTCTCCTGATGTCTTTTACTTTCACAAAGGTTAATTGGGATGGTTTACTTTTTCTGATGAATAAAATAAATTCACCGAATATTTCAATACTGAAAATTATTAAAAATAAGATCAATAAATACTGCATATTTTTTCCAACATTCTATTTGTGATTTAATTCACTGCAAAAATAGTTTTCTGCATTAAGCCAGAATGGATTTATGTATAAACGGCAATAAAATTATTTGTATGGTTCGAAAGAATTTTTTACGAATCAAGAAAGCGATCTTTGATTCTCAATAAATATTGATATGCTTCTTCATAATTATTCTGAATCTCGCCATCAAGAATAGCATCCTCGATTGCAGTTTTAATTTCTCCAACTTTTTTACAAGGTTTTAATCCACAAACTTGCATAATGACATCACCATGCACAGGTGATTGAAACGCTTTTAGCCTGTCTTTCTCTTCAACTTCTAAAACACGATTCATCACTATATTATAATTTTCGAGATAGCGCGAAACTTTTCCGGGATTTTTACTTGTGATGTCTGCGCGGCACAGAGTTATCAAGTCATTTAGATCCGGGCCTGCGGAAACTATTAATCTTCTAATTGCCGAATCAGTGACTTCTTCTTTTGCAAGTGCAATTGGTCTTAAGTGCAGACGAATTAATTTTTCAATGTATTCCAATTTATTGAGTGGAAGTTTCATTCTTTTAAAAATACTTTTCATCATGCGAGCCCCGAGTTCTTCGTGACCATGGAAAGTCCAGCCTGTGCCTTCGACAAATCTTTTGGTTGGGGGTTTTGCGATATCGTGAACAAGTGCGGCAAATCTCAACCAGACATTTTCCGTTACTGCAGAGATGTTATCAACAACTTGACACGTATGATAAAAAACATCTTTATGATGATAATCTTTCCTCTGTTCAACACCTTCGAGCGCAGCAATTTCTGGAAAAATTATTTCTAGAACTCCGGAATTGAATAACAGATTCAACCCAAGTGAAGGTTTATTCGACCCAAGTATTTTAAATAACTCTGCTGCAATTCTTTCTTTGGCAATGATATTTAATCTTTCACGAAGTGCACGTGCTGAGTTAATGAGAGTATCATCAACATCAAATTCCAGTTGAGAAGCAAAACGAAAAGCCCGAAGAATTCTTAATGGATCATCATTAAAGGTAATCATAGAATCAATGGGTGTGCGAATGATTTTATTTTTTATATCATTATAACCATTAAATAAATCAATTAGCTCAGCATAATTTTCATCGTTCAGAGAAACGGCAAGTGAATTGATAGTAAAATCTCTTCTTGCAATATCCTCTTCGAAAGTTGCCGATACTATTTTGGGGTTTCTACTTTTTTCTTCGTAAGATTCTTTCCGCGCTCCGACAAATTCAAGCTGCAAGTCATTGTATTTTAATTGAGCTGTACCGTAATTTTTATAAGTGATTACATTTTTAAGCTCAAGTCTTTTACTTAGTTCTGTTGCAAACTTTACTCCATCACCAACAACAAGAAAATCAATTTCCTTTGATTCACGATTGAGTAACTTATCCCTTACAAATCCACCAACTATAAAAACTTTTTCATTTCTATCAGCCGCCACCATTTTAACATCTGATAGGACGGGATACCCTGTTAGTATTTCGGTGAAATTAATTTTCATATGTATTTAATAAAAATTTTTCTTTATAGGTTCTAAAGTAAACTTCGGGAATTGTTAATTACCCAATTTACTTCCTCAAAATAATTTGATAATATCTGCTTTTCATAATCTTCCGAGGCAAATCTGAAAGCGAGAGCAGCAGTTTTTCTTGCATTAATAAAATCAAGGTTTTCAAACATGTATTCAGAAAGTTTGAACAACGCATAACTACGAAATGTATTTTCAACAAGAAATGATTTATCAAATATTTTTAGGAAATCGTTGTAATCTTCCCCTAACCTTTTAGATAAGTTAATTAGAATTGGGAATGAATGGTAGTTATAGTTTTGTTCATTCATTTTTTTTAATACTTTATATTTTAAAGTATCACTTCCGGTAAGATAAATTGGAAGACCAACTTCACTTTTAATTAAGCTTCTTCGCACAAATGCTAAATAATTTAATGTACGGTTTGAGGATGAATTATAAATTTCATTATAAATCAAATCAGATTTTTCCGTTTGATTCAGTTCAGACATAAAATCAGCAAGCGCAAATTTTATCTGATAATAATTTGATGTGCCATAAAAATTATTCACTTTGGTTTTAAGAAATTTTACAGCTTCAGTTTTTCTATTCGTTTCAAAAAGACAAGAAGCATAGCCAATTATCGCTGAATAGTTTTCACTTTTTCCGATAACATCAGAAAACAGTGATAAAGATTCAAAGTATTTTTCTTGTTGAAAAAGATTCCATGCTTTGGTTAAACGATCGGAAATATATCTTGGGCAAACTTTGGAGAAGATTGGTTTTCTTCCAAAATAAAAATCAGCCATCGGTTTCTTATTCGATACATTGAATTTTGAAAGATGCTCATAATATTCACTAATTAAGTCAGGGAAATATTTTCCATAAACCGATTGAAAATCAATATTGGAGTATAGCTGTTTAAATTTTGCAACCCCATAATTATCAATCAAATATTTTGAAAACGAACCTGCATAGATGTATGACAAACTTGATGGTTGAAAGAAAAAATTAAACGATTCAAACAATGAGCCTAAATTAATTTTATAGCCATTTTGAAAAGCTAAAGCAGCCATGTAATCAACAGGGTAATCGTCGTAATACGGATCGCCGGCGACTGCAGCTCCTTCAATTAATGCTGCGTTAAAATTGTCAGCTATTTTAAAAATTGTTGCACCAAATCCGACAGTAAAACAATGAGCAATTTCATGTTTTAATGTTCCATTGTAATTATCATACGTTAAATAAATTTGCATTAACCATGGCTTAGCTACATCAGCATTCCCTGCACCGAATAATTTTTTTTTCTGATCAGCATTAGAAAAAATAAACGACTTAATCTTTTTGTTAGGCTTGTATTTAAAAAAGTTTTTTAATTCCTCATAATACATTTCGTGCCTGATTGCTAAAAGTTTAAGTTCGGACTTAGTTAGCTTGGAAGAATATTTTATCTCGAAGTGTTCGGTGCTAATCCCGAATTTTAATCTATTTGATAAAGATTTTTCTGTTGTTGTAAAACCAAATAACGGACTAAAATAAATAAATCCTGATGCCACAATTACAGTAATACTTAGAAATAAAACTCGTTTCGTAGCAGAATATTTTGAAGCAAAAATTATAAACGAAATGATGATGCTTCCAAAATAAAATAAATTGAATATTCTGTAAAGCATTAAAGTGGTAGATACAGTTAATCCTTCATCATAAATATTGCCGGGGAAAAAACCTACAATTGGGTTATAAAAATATACTTGTGGATTGAAATAAATCTCGAGCACCGGAATGAATAATATGATCAAAAAAATGACCACGAAAATTGTTCGAGAAAATTTTCTCCATACAAATATTGAGACAACACTTAGCCCCATCCCAATAATGGAAGATGGAGTTAAAATTACTATGTAGAAAAATAAACCATCTACAAAGGAACAGAAACCATTCAGATATGAGTTTGCTAAAGAAATTATTAGTGGCAGCAAAATAAAAATCAAGAGATTCACAAAAAGCAATCTAAGCGAATAATTGTCTTCCTCAATTTTATGTTTTAAAAAATCTAATGAGTGAAAACCAGAGAGAAATGTAATCAGGATGGAATTAAAAACCGAAAACTCATATCCAAATACATTGGATAGAGAAAATTTCAGTAACAGTAAATTGAACCCAACTATAATAAAACAATACGGGATTATTCCTTTTCGGAATTCAAATATTTTTTTAAATAAAGCCAAATTAAAATTCAGTGCCTTCTACCCGTTGAATATCAGCATGCAACGCGGTAAGTTTTTCTTCAATTCGCTGATAACCACGGTCAAGATGATAAACACGAAGCACTTCAGTAGTGCCCTCTGCTGCAAGCCCTGCAATTACAAGCGAGGCACTTGCTCGAAGATCTGTTGACATAACTTTAGCACCAACTAACTTTTTTACTCCCTTCACAATAGCATTATTTTCTTTTACTTTTATATCTGCACCAAGGCGCATTAATTCGGGAATATGCTTGAAGCGATCTAAATAAATAGTATCAGTTATTTGTGAAGTTCCATTTGCAAGACACATCAGTGCTGTCCATTGAGCCTGCATATCTGTAGGAAATCCTGGGTAAACTGCAGTGGTAACATCAACAGGATTTAACTCAAAATTATCCGCAATAAGTTTGACTCCACCTTCCATCACTTCAACTTTGCAGCCGCAATCTTTTAATTTAGCTAACACTGCTCTAAGATGAGTTGTGTTCAAATTGGTCAATTCGACTTGTCCATGTGTAATAGCTCCGGAAATTAAAATGGTCCCCGCTTCGATTCTATCGGGGATAGTTTCAATTGAAGCAGGCATTAGATTATCCACCCCCTCAATCATTAAAGAATTAGAACCGACTCCATCTATTTTAGCTCCCATTTTAATTAAAAACTCGGTTAGATTTTGTATTTCTGGTTCGGTGGCAGCATTATTAATTTGAGTGACACCTTTTGCAAGTACAGCAGCCATCAAAGTATTTCCAGTTGCTCCAACAGATGGAACATCAAAATTTATTATAGTTCCATTTAACCTTCCCCCTTTAGACTTTGCAATGATGTAACCTTCAGATAGTTCAATTTCAGCTCCCATTTTTTTTAATGCTTCAAGATGAAGATTTATCGGTCTTGGGCCCCATGCACAACCTCCAGGTAATGAAACTTTTGCGTAACCAAACCTTGTAAGTAATGGACCTAATACATAAACGGAGGCTCTCATTTTTTTTACGTATTCATAAGGAGCATCCTGAGAAATGATGTTGCTGGTATCCAATTTAAGAGTGTGCTTTTCAAAATTATTTGTCACACCAAGGTGCAATAATAATTTCATCATAGTGAAAACATCATTGAGGCGCGGAGTATTTGACAACGTAGAAATTCCCGAGCTCAATAAACACGCCGGCATTAAAGCTAAAGAAGAATTTTTTGCACCGCTGACTTTTATAGTTCCGTAAAGTTTTTTCCCGCCTCGAATTATAAATTTATCCATAGTTTATTATTAATTAGAATCTTTCTGTGAATAATTAAAAAAATATTTGATACTAAAATAATTAAGAAGTCCTAAGCTTTAATCCCAACAAATTTTTTTCAGAAACTTCTGTAAAATTACGTATCACCAAAGTCGATCCATTTAATATCAAGGGCAAAGGTGAACTAGATGATATAGTGGATCACTGGATTTAAAAAGTACGTTAGTCATCCAGAAATGAAAAGAGTATTTTTTTGATGAGAGATTTTCGAGGAAGTAATTTCATATTTATTTCTTTTGCAGCCGCATTTGAAATTTCGGAAAGAAATTCATCACAATTTGAAAATCTATTCTCGAGATTGTTCGAAATTGCCTTAGAAATAATTGATCGAAAAACTTCAGGGATGATTGCGACTTTCAAATTATGGTTTTTAATTTCGGCATTCAGCTTTGAATTAACTATTTCATAATTATTATTGGCTTGAAGTAATGGTGCGCCAACCAGCATCTCGAAAAGTGTTAATCCGATTGAATAAATATCACTTCGTTCAGATGCAGCTTCTCCCTCAATTTGTTCCGGGCTTAAATAAATAAGTGTTCCCGAATAATTGATTGCATCTGATTTATTAAAATAGACCGAACTTGAAATACCAAAATCCATTATCTTGACATTACCACTCATATTTATCAAAATGTTGGACGGCTTAATATCCCGGTGAATTAATCCATGCTTATGTGCGAAAGAAACCCCATATAATACCTGCTTGATAATTGGAACAGCTTCATTCAAAGAAAAATATTTTTTCTGTGTGATCAGTTCATCCAATGAAAATCCGTTGAAGTATTCCATTATAATAGCAAAATTATTTTCTGCTTCTTCATAACCATAAACCGCAACAATATTTGGATGATTAAGTTTAGCCTGGTTCCTTGCTTCATTTCGAAAGCGATCAACAACCTTAAGATTTTTTGAAAGTGATTCAGATAAAAATTTTATTGCTACAAACCGCTCCAGCTTTAGATCAAACGCTTTATATACCGACCCCATGCCGCCTGTACCAAGTAAATCTAATACCCGATAATGATAAAATTTTTTCCCTGTCATCTTCAATTTCTTTGCAGAATTATCAAAGAAAAATTATCGGGTGCACCAGCAGTCTCAACTTTATTAACTAATTTTTCTGCTGCCTGCCCCAATTGATTATGGGCAAGAATATTTTCTATTTCTATATCATCAACCACTGAAGACACTCCATCAGTACAAATTAATATTTTACACCTACCTTCCTCATCTAACCTGGTTTTACTCAAATCAATTTTAGGATTTAATGAGTTGCCGATAGCGTTTATAATAACATTTTTTTTGGGATGAGTTAAAATATCTTTTGGTGCGATATTTCCTTCATCGACCAATTGCTGAACAAATGAATGATCTTTAGTAAGTAATTTTAATCTGCCCGAGTGGAAATAATAAATTCTTGAGTCGCCAATATGTCCCCAATAAATAAAACTATCATTTAGGAAGACAACCTCAACTGTACTTGACATTCCAAAATATTTAAATTCTGTTTTCGCAAGGTGAAAGATATTTCTATTTGCGAATTCAATTGCTGATTTAATTCTTTCGAGGTAATCTTTTTCTGAAGAGTTTTTTTTAAATGCCTGATTGATTAGTTCGGCGGTTTTTCTTGATGCAAACTCTCCAGCGCTAGTTCCACCTAATCCATCACATACAATGGCTAAAATACCTTCGGGATATTTAAATACTTCCGCAAAATCCTCATTATTTTTACGAAGAAATCCTATATTAGAAATAACCGAATAACTAAAATTCATTTACCCTTGATCCAAATCCATTTAAAATGACATCTTAAAAATTTTACAGACTTTACAGCAGTACTTTTATCCAAATAATTGCTTAACAGACCGTTAAAAAGTATATTTGAACTTTATTTTTTGAAATAGTTTATCTTAATCACAGATTTTCTAAAAACAAATTAATAAATTAGCACTTCATTTAATAGTATTTTATCCCTGCGAGAGTGGCGGAATTGGCAGACGCGCTAGACTTAGGATCTAGTACCGAAAGGTGTCGGGGTTCGAGTCCCCGTTCTCGCACAATTAAGCAAGTTAGAAAGGAAAAATAAATTTGGAATTTAAATCTGAACAGATAAATTCGTCCGAGCTTCAAGTCGAGGTTTCATATGCTTATCCTGAAATTAAAAATCTAATTGAAGAAGAAGTAAAGAAACAATCAAAAAAAATAAATGTTGATGGCTTCCGTAAAGGAAAAGTACCTCCTCATATCATTAAGCAGCGTTTTGGAGATGCGCTTGAATATGAAGCTGCAGAAAAGATAGCAAATGAAAAATTTTGGGAAGTAATTAAAGAAAAAGATCTAAACCCAATAAATCAACCTGTTTTAAGTGATTTAAAATTTGAACCAAGATCAGATTTATCTTTTAAAGTAAAATTTGAAATCATGCCCGATATTCAGGTTGAAAATTATACTAATAATGAAATTTTAGTTCCCGAATTTAAAGTAACCGAAGAAGAAATTGATAAAGAAATCAAATACTTACTTAATTCAAATCGTACATTTGAATCAACAGATTTTGTTGGTGAAGACGATAATTATATTATCGGTGTTGAGATAGAAAGGTTGGATGAATCAGGTAATTCGATTCCCGCAAGTAAAAAAGAAAATATAGAAATTGATTTCACTAATGAAAGAGTTCAGCCAGACATAAAAACGAATAGCAGAAATAAAAAAATTGGTGATAGTTTCGATTTTTCATTCACAGACAAAAGAACTATTGAAAAAGAAGACCATTCAGCCGAAGAAGTTGAAGAAAAATATTTTTATCGTGCACTGATCAATAAAATTCAAAAAATAATCCTCCCGAAATTAGATGAAGAATTGATAAAAAAAATCACAAAGGAAAAATTCAATTCCGAGGATCAACTTCGCAGCAATATTAAAAACGATATTCAAAATTATTATGATTCGCAAGCAGAGGAATTTCTATCTGCAAAAATTATTTCACAAATTATTAAGAATAACGAATTTGATCCTCCCCGTTCTCTGGTAAATAATGTGATTGAAGAATATGTTCAAAATGAAGAGAAAAATTCCAAAAAGAGAGGCTATGAAAAATTTGATAAGGAACACGCGAGAACGCACTTTGAAAAGCCTGCCTTGAATGAAGTAAAATGGTATATGTTAAGTGAACAGATAATTAAAAAAGAAAATTTGCAGGCAACCGATGACGAAATTGAAGAAGAGGCTCAAAAAGAATCTGTCAAAACGAATATCGAATTAGAAAAACTTCTCAGTTTTTATAAATCCCCAAAGCAGAAAGAAAAGTTTACTAATAAAAAATTATGGGATTTTTTAACATCGAATAATAAAATCAAGTATGTTCACCCCGATCAATTACCAAAAAATGAATGAGGAAATTATGAGCAATAAATTTGAAATTTTTAATCAGCTTGTCCCCTACGTTATCGAACAAACAGGCAGGGGCGAACGAGGTATGGATATTTTTTCCCGTCTGCTTAGAGAAAGGATCATTTTCATTGGAACTGCAATTGATGATCACATAGCGAGCCTTACAATTGCACAATTAATTTTTCTTGAAGCAGAAGATTCTGAAAAAGATATTAATCTTTACATAAATAGTCCCGGAGGCAGTGTAAGTTCTGGCTTGGCTATTTATGACACAATGAAATATATAAAACCGGATGTTTCAACTATTTGTGTTGGAATGGCAGCAAGCATGGGTGCGGTTTTATTAGCTGGCGGAGCAGAAGGAAAACGTACCAGCCTTCCGAATTCAAAAATCATGATACATCAGCCGTGGATAGGCGGGCTGCAGGGACAAACCTCGGACATTGAAATTCATGCACGAGAAATGGTCAAGACAAGAGATACATTATACAAAATTCTTTCGGATCATACCGGCAAACCGATAGAACAAATCGCAAAGGATTGTGAGCGTGATCATTATCTCTCAGCAGAAGAAGCATTGAGTTATCATTTAATAGATAACATTCTCGAGAAAAGAATCCCTATTAAATAAATTTAGCGGCTGCAATATGTTTTTGCATGCCGCTGTAATTAATTTGTTATTAAAAAAACTTCTAATGATGAATAATTTTTCGGAATCATCCAATAAAAAAATTATCAAGTATTTACTATTCATCATTCTAACCTGCCCTTACCTTTTATTTCCTCAGAGTTCTGTGGAGCTTGAATTAAACCAATATTTAGCCAGCTATAAATCTGTAAAAAATATACCTTCTATTTCGGGAGGTGTGATGAAAAATGGAAAAATCATCTGGCTTAAAACTATTGGATATGCCGATGTAGAAAACTTTGTTCCAGCTACTGATTCAACTGTTTATCGTATTGCTTCTATTTCAAAACTCATTACTTCGTCCGCAATTATG
This sequence comes from Ignavibacteriaceae bacterium, assembly GCA_035328465.1. Classification (GTDB taxonomy): domain Bacteria; phylum Bacteroidota; class Ignavibacteria; order Ignavibacteriales; family Ignavibacteriaceae; genus JADJEI01. The sequence continues at coordinate 66,042 of DAOLIQ010000001.1, forward strand.
CAGCTAGTTGAAAAAGGCAAGGTGAAATTGGATGATGATGCCAGAAAATATCTTAATTACTTTCCAAAGAAAAAATATACTTTTACTGTTAGACAATTATTAAATCATACATCAGGAATCCGGGATTATATTTCAGGTGAATTTGACAGTAAAATCTATTTCCATTCCACCAGGGAGGTTATAAATATGCTGGCAAAAGATTCGTTGGATTTCGAGCCAGGAACGGCATATCAATACTCTACCCTTGCCTACAATTTACTCGCTGGTATAATCGAACAGGTAACCGGAATGTCGTATCTCGATTATGTTACGAATAACATTCTAAAGCCGCTTAAAATGAATCGAACCTCGGCAGACGTTCAGAAAGATATTATTTATTACAGAGCACGGGGTTATGTTAGAGATAATTCGAGGGAATTAAAAAATGCACCGCTGGCAGACTTGAGCATTAAATATCCTGGTGGGGGTTTTTTATCAACAGCGGCTGACTTGTTAAAATTTGCCAATGCACTTCTAGAAGGTAAAATATTTTCAAGGAATTTGCTTGATACAATGTCTGCCCCAACAGTATTAAAAAATGGAAAAATTCAAAGCTATGGGATGGGTATAGATAGAGAAATAGATTCATACGGTCGAGTTTACTATACGCATTCGGGAAACGGCACTGGATTCGTTTCAGAAATTGATATCTACCCCGATCAAAAGGTCGCAACCGTGCACCTCATTAATTTAAAAGATAGACAATTGGATTCTCCTGCCGCGGAATTTGCTTCGATATTATTTGGCAGTGGTTATCATCCTTTAAAGAAATCACTAGCAGACAGGCTGCTGCCCGAATTTTTTACTCTGCGTACAGATTCTGTTTTCAGCTTATATAAAAAAATTAAATCTGATTCATCTCAATACTACAACATAAATGAAGAAGAATTTTCTTATCTAGGATATGATTTGTTAAGGAATAATATGGTAGTTGAATCAGTCCTGCTCTTTAAACTTTTTGTTACAGAATTTCCAAATTATTATAAGGCATATTCTGGACTCGCAGATGCATATTTAAGCGATGGAAATAAAGGACTGGCAGCTAAAAATTTTCGATCTGCTATCAAGCTTAACCCTCAAGATAAATATTCAATAAACAAGTTGAAGAAATTGAGTTCTCAAAAATAAAATTTCGGTCAAACCTATGCACTTATTTTTATAGCTTGATTTCATCAGCAAATGATTTAAATTATCTAACAAAAATTACAATTTAAAATCCGCATGTTAGGACTTCGATTCACTCAATTTATTAAAAAACTTTCAAAGGATAATTCTTTTGAAAACCTTTTCAAATTATTTCTTCAACTCCTTACAGTAACTTCAGGTGATGTAAGTGAAGCATTAAACTGGCTAAATGAGCTCGATAGAAAATACAAACTTACAGATGACACATATGGAATTGGTAATTTCATTGATGATTTAAAAGAGAGGAATTATATCAAAGAAGATCCCAACACAGGGTTGAGTATTCCCACTGCTAAAACCGAAAGATCAATTCGAACTCAATCACTTGAAGAAATTTTTGGTAAACTTCGTAAAAGTCGCATCGGCAATCATAAAACTTTTTTGCCCGGTATTGGTGATGAATCTACTTCCGAAAAGCGAAGCTATCTTTTTGGAGATAGCATTGAACAAATTGATATGACTGATTCTATCAGGAATGCTCAAATAAACCATGGCGTTGAAGATTTCAAATTAACAGAAGATGATCTTGAAGTGGAAGAAAAGGATATTAAATCCATTACATCAACCGTACTGCTAATTGATATTTCTCACTCTATGATTTTATATGGTGAAGATAGAATTACACCAGCAAAGAAAGTCGCAATGGCTTTAGCTGAATTAATTACTGTTAAATATCCAAAGGACACTATGGATTTAGTCGTCTTCGGTGATGATGCGTGGACGATCGAAATCAAGGATTTACCTTATTTACAGGTCGGGCCATATCATACAAATACAGTTGCCGGATTAGATCTTGCAGTTGATATTCTTCGCAGAAGAAAAACTTCGAATAAACAAATTTTTATGATTACAGATGGTAAACCGACTTGCTTAAAGGTTGGGGCAAAATATTATAAAAACAGCTTCGGACTTGATAGGATAATAGTAAATAAAAGCCTTGACGCTGCAGCAAAATGCAGGCGGCTCGGTATTTCAATTACTACTTTTATGATTGCAAATGACCCCTACCTCCAGGAATTCGTCAGGGAGTTCACTAAGACTAACAATGGCAGAGCTTTTTACAGCAGTTTGACTGGATTAGGCGAATATATTTTCGAAGACTATATTCGCAACAGAAGAAAACGAGTAAGATAATTTAAATTCAGGAATAGAAATGGATATAAATAGAATTTCAACACTAGGTGATTTATGTGCAGCCAATTATAAATCAAAATCAATAAAACAAGAATTACGAGAAAATTTAATTCGTTCATTAAAAGAAAGAACAAACCCTCTTGATGGAATAATTGGATATGATGAAACTGTTATTCCGGATTTACAAACGGCAATTTTATCAAGACACAATATCATCTTATTGGGACTAAGAGGGCAAGCAAAAACTAAAATAGCAAGGCTTCTAATTAATTTATTAGATGAATACATCCCCATTGTAAGCGGCTCTGAGCTAAATGATGATCCACTCAAGCCGATTTCAAAGTTTGCCAAGGATTTAATTGCAGCTAATGGGATGGATACGCCTATTTCTTGGCTTCATAGAACTGAAAGGTACTCCGAGAAACTTGCAACGCCTGATGTTTCAGTTGCAGATTTGATCGGCGATACTGATCCGATAAAAGCAGCAACATTAAAACTACCTTACTCTGATGAACGAGTGATCCATTTTGGTTTAATACCGCGATCACATAGATGTATTTTTGTGATGAATGAATTACCGGATTTACAGGCAAGAATTCAAGTTGCACTTTTTAATATTCTACAAGAAAATGATATTCAGATTCGTGGTTTTAAAATTCGATTGCCGCTTGATGTTCAATTTGTATTTACAGCAAATCCCGAGGATTATACAAATCGAGGTTCAATCGTCACACCCTTGAAGGATAGGATCGAAAGCCAAATCCTTACGCATTATCCAAAATTAATTGCCGACTCTATGAAGATAACTGAACAGGAAGCCAGATTGACTTCAGACCAAATTCAAAAAGTTATTGTACCGGATTTAATTAAGGAATTGATTGAGCAAATTTCATTTGAAGCTCGTGGAAGCGAATATATTGATCCTAAAAGCGGCGTCTCAGCACGATTGACAATTTCAGCTTTTGAAAATCTTGTTAGCACTGTTGAGCGAAGAGTAATCATAAACAATGCGTCGCAATCTGTTGCAAGAGTAACGGATATCTACGGAGTAATACCGGCGATAACAGGGAAAGTGGAATTGGTCTATGAAGGTGAGCAAGAAGGTGCAAGCAAAGTAGCAAACATTTTAATCAGCAAATCTATAAAGAGTGTTTTTGAAAATTATTACCCATCACCCGAAAAATTAAAAAAACAAACTGATAAAAATATTTATCAGCCCATCATCAGTTGGTTTAGCAAAGGAAATACTATTGATCTTTTAACACTTCACTCTGATGAGGAATATAGAAACACCCTGATAAAAATCCCAGGACTTGATTCGGTTGTTGAAAATATAATCAAACCCAAAGATGAAAAGATAAAACTATTGATGATGGAGTTTATCCTTTATGGGTTATCTGAGTTTTCTCAGTTGAGCAAATTTAAATTGGAGAATGGAGTTAATTTTAAGGATATGTTAAGCACTATTTTTACTATGAACAAAGAAGAAGATGAATTTGGGAACGAACAATTTGGGTAAAAAAAATGCCGGACTAAAAGCCCGGCATTAAATTTTAATATGATTAAAATTATTTTAGTAATACCATCTTTCTAAGCTGCGTAAATTGTTGACCATTTATCCCATCAGCTTTTAATTCATAAAAATAAATTCCGCTGCTAAGATTATTGCCGCTATTATCTTTCGAATTCCAAACAAAACTGTGATAACCGGCTTTTTGTTCTGAATCATTCACAAAGCTTACAACTTCACCGAGTAAATTATATATTACAATTCTAACTCTCGCATCAGTAGGAAGTGCATACTCTATTGTGGTTGATGGATTGAAAGGGTTAGGATAATTCTGATTCAAAGAAAATTCTTCTGGCAATGAAGATTTTGGATTATCATTAATATCAGAAGGAATTCCCGGCAAGAAAGAAAGTCCGTTTATATTTTTGTATCCGGTGAAGCCTACTGATTCCGCATTCAAAGTGGTCAAATCGAAACGAATCAATTCATTGATTGCACCACTCAAACCTGTGCTAATATACATAACAGTAGTACCATCGAATGCCATCGCATTGTAAGTTTTGCTATTAAAACCTGTTCTGCCAATCAACAATGTATCTCCTGTCAAAGGATTGATCTCATAGATTTTATCTTTAGGCTGACCAAAAGCATTCGGCTGACAAGCATACATTTTATTTGTTTTATGATCAATGGTAATGTTGTTTATACCGATGTGTGCATCGGATTGAACTGTGAATATCTGATTTTCAAGATCAATAAAATAAATCAACCCTGCGCCGGACGCTCCGTATAAGGTGCCTAAAGTATCAAATGCTATCCCCTCTAATCCACTTATCGGCAAAGACAACAATTCAAAAGCTCCGCCATGTGCAGCGTCGATTCTATAGAATATAGTATTAACTTCATCTGAACTTATTCCATATAAATTTTTTGTTACCGGATTAAGAGCAACACTTGTAAGATTATCCTCGAATGAAAGGCCAATAAGAGAGCTTGTAGCATTTGAAGTATCAATCGCAACGAGCCTGCCATCATTTGAGGCACCGGAATAGCCATAAAGAATGTTATCTAAAACAGAATTAATAGTGAAGCCTCTTGCAGATAAATCGAATCCAGTGAACACAGGATCATTCGAAGTAATGGGATAGTTTATTTGGAACAAACCAGTGTCAGTTGGAGCAAATACAAAATCAATCTGCAAGCTGTCATAAGAGTTCAGAGTAACCGGAAAAGTTATTGTTGAAGTCATCAAATATTGATTAAAACTGGACGGTATGTCAGTTATGATCATTGGATCTGCCCCGATATTTCTAAGTTTTACCGAGTAGGTAGGACTTTGAAAACCAACCTCAATGGTTTTTAAATCAATTGAAGGTGTTTCCGAATAGGCATGAACCCCAGGATAAGGAACCATCCTAACTTCACCAATCCACGTTCCCCAGGTGTTCGTTGCTGCGGCGTACTCTGATAACATCCAAACATTGTATTCATTTGATGGATCAAGAAAGACACCAAGGTAATCACCCCAACGATTTCGACCAGATCCATAATCAACTACATAATTGCCTTTGCCTTCCTGTAATACTCTGCTTCCTTCTAATGTACCAGGAGGATCAGTTGCAAGTTTTGTCGTGAAATATGAGCCAATGTATTCCGTATCTGCAGATCGACTGTAGGTCATTGCCATGTTATGATCTTTATCAACAGTGATAGCAGGATAAATATAATAATATCCTTCTGCACCAAGTGCTCCATTATCAACAAGAAGATTTGAGTTCACATCTATTTGATAATATTGAATAGAAGAATTTGTTGTAAAATTTGGATTTCGGATAGAATGAATCGCATAAAGAATGCCGTCTCGAAATACTGGTTGTGTCCTGACTCTTGCTCCGCCACTTTCGATAAGAATTGTACTTCCACCCAATTGGTTAGCTAATGGAGTTTGTGTATATGAAGGAACTGCAATATTAACTCCTGTCAAAACAGGTGAGCCAATCGGGTCACTAATTTTATAAAGAGACACAGTATTGCCTCCGGAAAAAGAAGCATAAAGTAAATAGTACTCACTGCTTATAGTGTACATATGACAAGGTTCAATTACATCAACCCTTGTACTGCCACCAGGGTTTGTGATATCCCAAAAATCTGTCCACGAAACAGCCCCTCCATTTGCATTATACAATTCTGTCTTATTGATAATTCTGATTTTATTATACTGATAAACACCACCACCAAATGTAAACGCCCTTGAGTTAATGTAAATAGCTTTATCATCAAAGCCTATTTGTGGGTAATCACCCCAATTAGGTACCGGAGTACTTCCGTTCTGATCTGCAGGAATAGCATAATTATACCAGAAGCCATTTGGATCATCATCATCCGAAACCGAAATTAAAAAGTATGCAGATTGAGCGGCATCATTTTGATTATCATACAAAATAACCCATCTCCCAGAAAAATGGTCATAAATAACTTGCGGATCAAAAGCCCCAGGATTTGGAAGCACAGAATTATACCAGGAATCAGCATTAATATTGTTGATTTCATTTCCCTCTTTATCAAAGATGGTGAACTCACTATTTACACAAGCTATGATATGATTCGGACCAGCAGCAATAATTGGATCCGGGGGGATAGAATTTGTCATTGGTATACCTGCGAAACTATGGAGCAATAATGTCTGGCTTCCCCCTTCCAAAGGGTTATTAGATACTGATTTATCCTCAACATAGTTCATTTTTGGCAAGTCGTAACCATAATCTAAAAAATATGGTTCTTCGATCGGTTCTATAATATTTTTTGGACCACTAATTTTTTCTTCGCCTGTTCTAATGGGAGCTGAAAAGTCATCAGTCGTAACCAGAACACCGCCGGTAATACTGCCGACAGCGGGGCCCTGATAACTTTGGGCTAAGACTGACAACGATGCCACACTAATAATTAAACAAAATATTAGAGTAACTTTTTGTTTCATCACTTACCTCTTTATTATTTAGGAAAACATAAATTATTTTAAAAATTAACTACAAGATTTAATGTTGAAATTACACCCAGCAAGATATAAAATCAAGTTATTTCCCAATCATCAGCCAAGATACTTTAACAAAAAAAAAATAAAAATTATTTCTTGTAAGTCTCAAGAATATATTTTGCAACAGCTTCTGCTTCGTTAGGTTTAAGCCCGGGGTTTGGCATTGGAGGATAAGCTGCATTTACTTTAACAGGATTTTTAATAAATGCAACAAGTTGGGCTAACTTGCCCTCGTATTTTGGCAATGTTTCTTTATAAGGAGGCCCAACTAATTTCACATCAAACTTATGACAGGCAGAACACCTCGTATTAAAAATATCCTGTCCGCTGACTGCTACAATTCCTGTTTCTCCCTTCAAATCTGCGAGATACTTATCATATTGAGAAGCTAAAATTAATGAATGAGTTTTAGTGGCATTGGCCATTACCAATTGATCTTTTATTATTAAAGAAAGCAAAGCAAAGAGAAGGGAATAAAAGACAACTCCTGCTGCATTCAGAACTGTCCCTTTATTTAGGGAATATATTGAATGATAGGAGATAAAAATCAGCAACAAACTGATAATGGAGAACCCAAAAATTGAACCAGATAAAAGTTCTGACGGAATATTTATTAGTGTAAGTAAAATAAATAATGGCAGAGAGATAGATGACCACAAGGTAACTTTATATGTATGCTCTTTGACAAAATTCTTAATTTCATTTGAATATTTTTTATTTCCACCCTCCCAATAGAAGAAAGAAAACGAAAGCGTTGAGCCTGCGAATGCTAGTGCGAAAAAGATAAAAAGAAACAGTCTGATAATAACCGGAAATGAGAATAATCCGCTAACGAATGTAAACTTGATAGTATCTACATTGTTTGCTTGAGTTAATCCTGCTATAAAAAACCACATGGAAAAAAATAAAAAGATTAATCCATTTCGACCCGTTTTTGAAGCGAGTTTGATTGCACTTGATTTTAATTGTAAAAAATCTTCCTGTTCAAATTCATTGGGTGATTGATGAACAGGTTCAAATATCTGACTAAAATTAAAAGAATAACGGTAAGTATAAATCAAAATAATTGCCGGTAGTAAGAACAAAAAAGAGACCAGCAGATAGATTAGTACAGAATCTCCCGACTGAGTCAACAACTGTGCGTACATTAGAATTATTGCTATTAATGGGACTATGCCTAAAATTACTCCTATGCTTTTATTAATTGTACTTGTATTGATAAATTCCTTTGAGAGTATTTCATAATTTCTATCACTCCCCTTCTCATATTTTCGCTTAAAGAAAATTGAAAACAGAGTTCCGCCAAAAATTAATGAAATAAACGGGATAAAAAGAAATTGTACCAACAATAGCATATAATGAAGCAGTTCAATATGCTCTGCTGATTGAGGTAAAACAAATTTATCTAGAAATGTCATCTAACCACTACCTGTTTAAATGTTTGAAAGAAGTTTATCTAAAGAAATAAGTACAATTACAATTAAAGCAAAAATATTTATTTGTCTGAAAGCCGGAATAACTTCTAATCGATTCCCTGTGGCTGTTATTAATTTGACGGCTCTAATGGTCAACCAGATCCCAGCGGCTAAAAGCAACAGATTTATAAAAGTAAATTGAGTAAGTCCGTACAGAGGGATTATAATCGCTGATACTGCTGTGGCAGCTATCCAAACGAATGTGATTCTGCTTAACTGCGCCTGATTAAATATTTTTGTCAATGTCGGGAATCCAGCATTTTCATATTCTTTATTAAGCATTAAAAGCAGGAGCCAGAAATGCGGAATTTGCCAGATGAAAAAGAAAAATGCTATCATTAAAATTGCAGGATCAAAAATATAACCACCCGATGCAACCCAGCCAATCATGGGGGGAATAGCTCCGACCAATGATCCTGGGATAATTGCAAGTGCCGTTTTCTTTTTTAATGGAGTGTAAATAGCATTATACCAAAGTAAATTTAGCAACCCAAGCAGGAGTGTAATCCAACCGGAAAAGAAAAATAATAGACTTGAGCCAATCAAAAATAAAATTGTAAAAATCAAAACTGCTCCGGCTGCGGAAATTCTGCCTGAAGGAATCGGACGCTGTTTTGTCCTTTCCATTATTGCGTCGGTAGTTCGCTCCTGAATGTGATTTAATACAGCCGAACTGCATGCTAAAAATAATATCCCTAAAGCTGGAGTGATCAGCAAAGTATTTATACTACCTGTGTTGCTTACAAACCCGAACACAGCTGTAATCGTTACAAAAAAAGTTATTCTAAACTTCGTTAACTCTAATAATATTTCAATTTTATTTTTCAAATTTATTACTTGCTGGCCTTTGAAGAATTAACTTTATCTTTTAACCATAAGTCAAATTTAGCTTGAGGTAAAGCAATAACCTTATTATACATATAAGAATGATTTAATCCACAGTATTCTGCACAGGCAATATCATAAACGCCTTCCTTCGCCTCAAACCAAACACTTCTTCTTAACGACCCTGGATAAACATCTTTCTTAATTCGAAATGCGGGGACAAAAAATGCGTGATTAACATCCATGGAATGCAAATTAAGCAAAACAGGTTTATCAGAGGGCACATACAAAGTATCATATTGAACCCCTTCCTTGTAGGTAAAAGTCCATTTCCACATTTGCGCAGTGACATCAATTTGATATGCATTATCAGGCGGATAAGACATGTCCAAATAACCTGTCCACCCAAAATAAAACATCACTAATACGAGAATTGTTGGGATTACAGTCCAGGTAATCTCAAGCCCCATGTTTCCATGAATGTTTGAAGGTCTTGGATTTTTTTTACGGCTATATTTAATGACAAAATAAATCATCAATCCCGTGATAAGAACAAGAAAGAAAATTGATACAACAAGTGTTATTAAAAAAGCTGTGTCAACAGAATTTACAAAAGATGATGCGCCTGATCCTTGATTCATATTATTTACCTTGCAACAAAAGAATAATCTGAGAATAATAGAATAATTGAAATGAGCACAAAAAATATTGCAACGCCGACAAAAATTCTAAATGCTTTTTCTTCACTTCGTAAGTGCATAAAAATTGTCAAGACCAAGTATGATTTTACTGAAGCTATTACTAAGGCAGTTGCTACGGTAAAGTTGCTCAAGTTTATCCCTGCAACTGCAACAGTTATTGCGGTTAGAGTCATTAAAGACATCCAAACCAAAACGTATATTCCATATCCGGGAGTGTGCTCTTCGTGTTTTTCGCTGTTATGCATTTAATTACCTTAAGTGATTAAGTAAAATAGTGGGAATAAAAAGATCCATATTATATCTACAAGATGCCAGTATAGTCCTGCTGATTCTAATTTCACAAAACTTTCAGACGTTATTATTTCCTTCTTAGTCAATCGTGTCATGTATCCGATTAAAATCATTCCAATTATGACGTGCAGCCCATGCAGGCCTGTCATAACATAATACAATCCAAAGAAAAGAATTTCTCCATTTGGTTTATCAAGTAATTCAGGAGAACCGGGGAAAATACCGTGATGGAATTTGGCTGTCCATTCGAAATATTTATTAACCATAAATGATAGAGCTAGTACTATTGTAATAACCTGAAAAAATATCGAGAGGTTTTTGTTTTTCTTTTGAATTGCCGCAATAGATAAAGCCATAGTTAAACTGCTTGTAAGAAGAATTGCAGTATTAAAAGTACCCATGACAGTATTCAATTCCTTAGCGGCAAGGTGAAAATCAGCCTGATGAGTAAATCTGTAAACAGAATAGATAAAAAACATACCACCGAACAACAATAATTCGGTGAATAAGAACAACCACATTCCCATTCGCGAAGCAACATCATCGCGGTGAACATGAGCCACAGAGTGCTCTTGAGTGCTCAATTAACTACCTCCTGTTTAAGATTTACTGAATCATTAATTTTATAGTCGTAAGGTCCATCTGTAATAGTTGGTACATCGTGATAATTTTCTAAAATTGGTGGAGTTTGAACTTTCCATTCCATTGTTTCCCCTCCCCAAATATTATTTTCCACGATTTTCCTTCCGCTCCTAAATGAACGATAGAAATTATAGAACATTAATAAAATGCCTGAAATTAAAATCCATGAACCTATTGTTGAAATTACGTGGTAAGTTTGAAATTCGGGAAGATAATCATAATATCTTCTTGGCATTCCAAGCCAGCCCATAATGAACATAGGGAAATAAAGCGTATTAAATCCTACGAAGACAATCCAAAAGGCGACCTTGGCAACGGTAAGATTGTACATCCGAGCAAACATTTTGGGAAACCAGTAATGCATTGCTGCAAAAATTCCAAAGCCTGTTCCGCCAAACATTACATAGTGAAAATGAGCAACAATAAAGGAAGTATCGTGTACCTGAATGTCAACAGTTAAGATTCCTTGCATTATGCCTGTCAACCCGCCGATCGTAAACAGAAAAATAAATGCAAGAGCATAAAGCATCGGAGGAGCTAATTCGATGGAGCCCTTGTAAAGAGTTGCGGTCCAGTTAAAAACTTTAATTGCACTGGGAATTGCCACTACCATTGTTAAGAGCGAAAAAACAAATTGCGAAGTGTTGCTCATTCCTGCCGTGAACATATGATGCGCCCACACCAAAGAACCGAACAATGCAATTGCTATGCTTGAAAAAGCAATAAACCTGTAGCCAAAAATAGTTCTGCGAGAAAAAACTGGAATAATTTCCGAAACGATTCCCATTGCAGGTAGTATCATAATATACACTGCGGGATGAGAGTAAATCCAAAACAAATGCTGAAAAAGGACAGGGTCGCCACCGAGTGCAGGATCAAAAATACCAACTCCGAATGCTCTTTCAATTGCAACCAGAAGCAAAGTAATTCCTACAATTGGAGTAGCAAGTACTTGAACCCAAGCAGTCGCATAAAGCGCCCAACTAAATAGCGGCATTTTGAACCACCCCATTCCCGGTGCTCTTAAACGATGGATTGTGGTAATAAAATTTAACCCGGTGAGGATGGAGGAGAATCCTAATACAAAAGCACCAAACAAAGCAAACATGACATTCGTTCCGGTCCGAACGCTGTAGGGAATATAAAATGTCCATCCAGTATCTACCGGACCTCCAGGTAGTAATAATGAAACCAGTACTAACAAAGCTCCTATAATATATAGATACCAGGACAACAAATTCACCCGGGGAAATGAAACATCTTTAGCCCCGATTAGAATGGGCAGAAAAAAGTTACCAAAAACTGCAGGTAAACCAGGGATCACAAACAAAAAAATCATTATTACTCCATGAAGAGTAAAGAATGAATTATATGTCTGAGGATCTACTATAGTTCGACCCGGAGCTAACAATTCAAGTCTCATTAAAAATCCGAAAGTCATTCCGGTTAAAAAGAAAACTATAAGACCCGAGAGGTAGAGTATTCCAATCCTTTTGTGATCGGTCGAAAGTATCCAGCCAAGTAATCCGGTATGTTTTCCTTTATACTCAAGATAGCTCGGTTCTCTTCCATTATTTTTTAATTCATTAACATTACTTGCCATATTTTTCCTTAAGTAATCCTCGGCTTTAATTTTTTTGGTTTTAATTTAATTACAAAAAATATAAAAATCCCTGCGAACAAAATTATAATGGCACCAAAAATCCTTGTAAGATTCAAAACATAAGTTTGACCTTCGGGATTGTAACTAAAACAATACTGTAAAACTCGTGCTATAGTTGTACCTACTCTTCCATCCGACGCTTCTATTAATGCCATTTTAAAATCGAAAGGTAAAATTCCAAAACCCCTGCTATCAGAATAATCAGGAAATATGTATCTGCAAATTTTTCCATCTGGAGAAAGAAAAATCAGCGAGCTGGTATGAGCAAAGTTTTCTCCGGTCCTTTTAAAATAAAATCCGGCGGATTGGGTGCACTTCAAAATATTTGTACTATCTCCAGTGAGAAAAACCCACGCATTTGAATTAACTTTATGATTAATCATCCCTAAAAAATTATTCTTTTTAGAAGTTGCAATGACGGGAGTTTCATCGTCATTTATACTAATGCAAATAATTTTATAATCCGCTCCAAGATTTAAATCAACTTTGTTTACAACATCAGCGATTTCCAACATTAAAGGATTACAAATACTTGGGCATTGATAATAAACGAACGCTATAACTACAGGTCTATCGATTAAATCTTTTAATAGAACAATTTCGCCTGATTCATTTTTAAACTGACTATCGAGCGAGATATACTTCCCTAATTGCTCATCAATTCCTACTTCAATTTTTTTATCAATTCCAAATGAGGAATTGATCAAAAGAAATGAGATGACAATTAATTTTAAAAAAATTTTCATATCGAATTATAATTTTTGGTTCACATAGTTAAACAGCACATTCCAATCTTCCGAAGTTAAACTAAAAACTTTATTGCTGAATCCATTTTGCTTAACTTCATTCACTACTAAACTAACGAATTGATTCTGATTATTCTTCCAGCTAATATCATTCATCAGAACTGTGATTGCTTTCGAAACATCGGAAGTATTATTTCTTAACAATTCTGCCCCGGGTTCTGAACTATTCAGTATTTCGGCTTTAAATTTGTAAACTAATTCAGATTTTTTTCCAGCTTCGTTCGACGAAATAATCATTGCGCTTTTAACTGGTATTTGCGCCGGGATATTTTGAACTTTGGATAGATTATAGGTCGCATCAAGTAAAGATAATTCATCAGGAGTATCCTTCGGTGCATTTTTCAAAAAGGTTTCTCTTATGTAATGCGCCAATGCAAATCTGTCTTCGGGAGTTAAGAAATTATACGAGATCATTCCACTCCCGGGAATTCCTTCTTCTAGTGTTTTGTAAATGCCGCTAAGCAGCGGGCTGTTTTTCCAACCATCCGTAGAAGTGAAGTTGCGAGGAGGGGGATTTAACGCCACTCCGCCGGGACCGTTACCCTGACCGGTTTCTCCGTGACATGATGCACATGAGGTTTGAAACAATGTTTTACCTTTTTCTACAAGCTCAGGACTTGCTATAGAAATTACATTTAGATCAATTGAGGGAACATTTTTCGCCTCCATTAATACGAGATCCATCTCTTGTGTTGTGTCAGGCAGTACTCCTGGAATTTTTTGCTTTGCTACTTCATTTATCCGGGAGACATAGTATAGGCCGATGAGTATTCCAATTATGATTACATAGATATAACTAATCCCGAGGATTTTGCCTGAATTATTTAAAATTTCTTTAAATGTATTTTTTATTTTCTCTATCATATTTTCAACCGAATATTATAAATGAAAATTCAAACCTTTTTGTAATTTAGGATCGCCAATAGGAATTAGATTATTATTCTTTGCTTTAAAAGTAAATAGAATTATTACAATTCCTATTGCAGCAACAGGAAATACAAGGTCGATCCAGCTAAAAATATATCCATGTTCCATCGATTGCATACTTGGCATTATTAACCAAAAAAGATCAAACAGATGTGCGAACAGTAACCACACTGCCGAAAATTTTAACCGCTTTGGATCCATTTTAGCCGGCTGTGAAAGTAGAATTATGTACGGTACTAAAAAGTGAATTACAATTAACAAAATAGAAAAGTAAGCCCAACTTCCCTGCCATCGTGTTAAAAACCAAACTGTTTCTTCTGGTAGATCAGCATACCAAATTAACAAATACTGAGAGAATGCAATGTATGCCCAAAAATTTACAAATGCGAAAAGTAAAGCTCCGAAACTAAAAAGGTGCTCGTTATTCAAATCAGAATGCAGATAACCTTTTTCTTTTAATGGGATTGCAAAAATTGTGGCGCATGCCAGTGCAGCGATTACAGTCCCTGAGAAAAAGTAAACTCCGAAAATTGTAGAAAACCAATGAGGCTCCAAACTCATCATCCAATCAAAGGAAGTAAATGAGATACTCAGAGCAAATAGTGGGATAAATATTGCCGACAATCTGATATTTATTTTGGTAAGCTTTTGATCACCATTCAAATCTTGCTTAAGCGAATTTCTACTCATTAAAAAATAAAAAGCTGACCAAATAAGAATGAATAATATCACTCGGATGATAAAGAACTCTGTATTTAAATAAGGCGATTTGCTCGTAAGTATTTCATCCTGTGCTACAATCTGTGGTTGCGCCCATTTAAATAATACCTCCAAATTAAACAACAATGGAATTGCCAGGATTAAAAGAAAAGGAGTAATAAAGCCAGTGAATTCAATGATCCTTCTAAAAGGAACACTCCAATCCGCACCCGCTACATATTCGAGTGCTAATAAAAATACAGAACCTACTCCCAGGCTTACCAAAAACATGTATGCGACTAAATAACTAAATAGTGCTCTTGAATGATCCACATAAAATCCGAGCAATCCCAATACCGCACCAACAACTAAAAGCATCCAGCCAATCTTATTTAAACTTGCAGGTAGTTCTTTTTTCAGATATTTATTTTGCGACATTTTTTGAACTCTCCTCTTTACTCAATAATAAATCTGAAGCAGAAGCATTTTTTGAACGTTGAAGCACCCTTACATAATTTACTATTGCCCAGCGTTCATCAGATGTAATTTGTGATGCATAAGATGGCATCACATTTTGACCGTTTGTTATAATGTGAAATATCATACCATCACTAAAATTTCTTGCTCGCTCAGAATGTAAGGTAGGGGGATTTGGGAATTGACCTCTTAATCTGCTGTCACCATCAGCATAATTTCCGTGACAAGGGCTGCAGAAAGTTAGGAATTTCTTTTTACCTAATTCAAGAACTGATTTAGTTGGCAAGAATGGGTTACTTAATGTTTGTGGAGGGTTCAATTCACCTTTGTATGGATAAGGAATAAATCCACGCGCTACGGTTCCTTCGACTGGCTTTCTCATTCCAAATCCATCAGCAAAAAGTACACTCCCCTTTTGCGGAGTAAGCTTTCCTTGGTCCATCATCCAGTTGAAGGGCAAAGTGTATAGTAACTTATTCAAAGTCAAGTATGTCCCTCCAGAAACAACTAAGGCAGTAATAAAGAGTAATAGTAAAAATTTTGGTTGAAATACTGGGTAGATTTCTTTTTCAGGGATAAAAATATTTTCAGTTTTAAAAGCTCCAAGCTCATTAAATAGATTTCTTAATTTATTTTCATCAAATAAAGGATCGGCTGCTTCTACAAATATTCCGTATTTATCCTTAGAAACATTTTGCATGTAATCCGTATCGTGCAAAGGATGACTATTTGCCGGAAGTTTAAAGAAAAAAGCGAGCATTCCAATTACTGTTGAAAGTGTGGCTAATAACACAGTTAATTCAAATGTTACCGGAATGAAAGCCGGCAGTGCAAAAAATGGCTTACCGCCAATAACCATGGGGTAATCAACAGACATAGTCCAGTACATAAATATCAACGCAATTGCTGTTCCTGATAACCCGAAGAATAAAGTTACAAAACCAAGATTCGATGGTTTTAATTTCATTGCTTTATCCATGCCATGAACAGGGTAGGGTGTATTCACATCATATTTTGTATAACCACTCTCTGAGATTTTGGAAGCGGCTTTAATAATTTTATTCGGATCATCAAAAAGAGCACTGACTGCAAAAAGTTTTTTATTACTCATGGCTGCCTCCATTATGCACAGGTTGAGCGCCTTCAGCTACGGCTTTAATTTCAGATATTGAAACAACAGGCAAAGCCTTTGTAAATAAAATTACAAGCGTAAAGAATAATCCAAAACTCCCTAAAAGAATTCCTGCGTCATACATAGTCGGTTTATAATAAGCCCAGCTTGATGGCAGAAAATCTCTGCTTAAAGATGTAACTGTGATAACAAATCTCTCGAACCACATACCTACGTTTACGAGAATTACTATAATAAACATGAGAGGTACGCTTCTTCTGATTTTTCTAATCCAGAAAAATTGCGGAAAGATTACGTTACAAGAGACCATTATCCAGTATGCCCAGGCGTAAGGACCAAAAGCCCGATTAATAAAAACAAATTGTTCGGCAGGTACCCCGCTATACCATGCTATGAAAAATTCCATAGCGTAAGCGTACCCAACCATCATACTTGTAGCAATAATAACTTTGTTCATTTTTTCAAGATGATTGATAGTGATAATATGCTGTAAATCAAAAATCTTTCGAACAAAAATCAACACAGTAACCACCATTGCAAATCCGGAGAAAATAGCTCCAGCAACAAAGTAAGGCGGGAAAATCGTAGTATGCCAACCCGGCATAATCGAAACAGCAAAGTCGAAACTTACGATTGTATGAACAGAAAGAACAAGCGGTGTGGCAAATCCTGCTAAAAGCATATAAGCTTTTTCGTAATGCTGCCAATGTCTATTTGAATGCCTCCACCCTAAACTGAAGATTGAATAAACTGTTTTTCTAAATTTAGAAACTGTTCGATCCCGCATAGTAGCAAAGTCAGGAATCAAGCCAACATACCAGAACACCAGTGAAACAGTAAAATATGTTGAAACGGCGAAAACATCCCATACAAGTGGTGAAGTAAAATTAACCCACAAACTATGCTGATTTGGATAAGGAGTAAGATAACCTGCAAGCCATGGACGCCCGGTGTGAATAATAGGGAAAATTCCAGCACACATAACTGCAAAAATTGTCATTGCTTCTGCAAAGCGGGCAATTCCGGTTCTCCATTTTTGGCGCAATAGGAAAAGTATTGCGGAAATTAATGTGCCTGCATGACCTATACCGACCCAGAACACGAAGTTCACAATTGGGAATGCCCATCCGACAGGCTGATTGTTCCCCCACATTCCAGTACCGTAATAAAAACTGATTGCGAGACATATTGCTCCAATCATCAAGAAAGTTCCTGAAATGCTTAAAGCAATGTAAAATTTCTTATCAGGTTTGGACTCGAGAGGCGCAGCTACTAATCTTTCAATTTCTGCAAGTGAAAGTCTCCCCTCAATAGTGGGTAATTCTTGAGAATAATCTACGTTCACTAAACTTCCTCCGTATAAGTATTTCTGAGTTTGGCTATGTACGTAACGTTTGGTTTAACATTAAGATCTTCAAGTACATAATAGCCAAGATCATGATTTCTATATTTATAAAATTCTTCTTCCTTATTATTTATATCGCCGAATTGAATTGCATTTGTACCGCACGCATCCTGACATGCTGTGCGCACATCCGAACCTTTGATTGTTCTGCCATTTCTTGTAGCTTCAGCACGAGCTTCACTAATTCGCTGCACACAGAAAGTACATTTCTCCATAACTCCACGAGAGCGTACCGTAACCTCAGGATTAAACATTAGTGAAAGTAGTTCTCCTTCCTGATAGCCATCTCTAAAATGATCACGGAAGTTGAAGAAGTTAAACCTTCTGACTTTGTAAGGACAGTTATTTGAACAGTAGCGAGTACCGACACAACGGTTATAGACCATTTGATTTAATCCATCCGGACTATGGTTAGTAGCAACAACCGGACAAACATTTTCGCATGGAGCTTGATCGCAATGCTGACATAACATTGGCATATTACTTACCTGCGGCTCATTAATTTCACCCGAATAATATCTGTCGATACGCAGCCACATCATCTCGCGGCTTTTAAGAATTTGATCTTTACCAACCACCGGTACATTATTTTCAACACTGCAAGCGGTGATACATTCACTGCAGCCAGTACATTTATTAAGATCAATGGACATTCCCCATTTTAAACCGGGATAAGGATGGGGATCATATACACTTTCTAATTCGTGTTCGTTATTTTTTTTCAGAAATTTTTTATTTTTAGTATAAAGTTCAACTGTCCCTTCCTGAATGATCTTTCTTTTTTTCTCAATGTCTTTTGTTAATTCATTATCAAAAGCATGATGTTCCTGAGTTGAGGCAAGCTCGTATGATCCAGCAGCCTTCGAGATTTTACCCAAGCTATAGATTTTGGATGAATTAGCTTTGTAAGAGCAAAGAACATTTGCATTAAAACCGACACCAGTTCCAACTATTCCTGCTGCTGTTCTTCCATAACCAAGTTCTATTGAAATAGTATTATCCGCACATCCAGGCTGAACAAAAACAGGAATTTCGAGCTTTCTTCCGTCAACGGAAATTGAGACTAAATCATTTTCACCAAGTCCGTTTTCCTTTGCAGTTTTTTCAGAAACCGCAGCATAATTATCCCATGCAATTTTTGAAACAGGGTGGGGCAATTCCTGAAGAAATCCATTATTAGCAAATCTTCCATCACCAATTGCATAACTATTTTTTAATGTTAAAACATAAGCGCTTAAATTTTTTAATGTAGTGTTTATTTCACTTAATACCGAAGTAGTAAAATCGCCTATTGTTAAATTTGCATTGGTACGCTTAACAACTCCGTCGTGAAGACTTGCCAACCAAAATTGTTTAAAACTCATAACAGAATTCATTTGAGGATAGACTTCCGCTTCCCATCGCTTCATCAAATAATCATGATATATTTTATCACTGTACAAATTTGTATCTCCCCCAACCCAGGTTAATAGAATGGCTTCTTTCTGTCTTGTATTCTGAAGCGGTGCAATTACAGGCTGCTGAAGTGAAATAAAGTTATTACGCACCTCAAAATCACCCCACGACTCAAAATCATGGTTAATTGGTAAAACATAATTAGATAATTCTGAAGTTTCATTTACTGACTCTACCAGGCTAATTACCGTCGGGACATTTTTTAATCCTTCTTGAAATCCAAGGTCCTCAGGTAAATGATAGATGGGATTTGAATTTAGATTTATTAAACAAGCTACTTTTCCAGCTTTCATCTTCATTACTAAATCATTTAATTCATCATTATTTGAAAGCGGTATAATTTCATTTTGAGTCGAATCAGTTCGATATAAGTTTTTGCCGCCGAGCAGATCGTTTAAATAATTTACAACGATGTGAACATCTTCAGGTAAAGTACTGCCAGCGTAAATAATAGACTTTCCTCTATTTGCAATTAAATCTTTGACTAAAAGTTTCAGTTTATTTTCATTAAGTGAATATTTTTTCGCAAATGTATTTAGCGAATAGTAGGCAAGATTTAAACCACTGACCGAAATGCCATGAGTAGATAATTCTTTTAATACAGTAAGCACAAATTCAAGTTGAGCATCAGGCCTAAGTCGAAATCTAGAGTCGGCATTCATTCCAGTTAGAGATAGATTTCCTTCAACAACATATAATCGACTAAACTTATTTAGATCATTAACGTCTCTGCCTTCAGAAAACATTCTTGTGGTTTCGACTTTGTTTTGCTCAGTTCCGAGGAAGTCACCTTCAAGGGAAAGAATAATTTTTGCTTCATTCCATTTTATTAAAGGATAAATTCCATCACCGTAACATTTCTTCCAAGAAGATTTTTTGATTTCTTCATTAAAAAGTTCGTAAGAATAAATTTTAGCTGTTGGATATTTAACGATAAAATCATTCAGCAACTTTTTAGTTGTGGGTGATAAAATTTTGTGGGAGATTAATGCAATTTCGTTTGAACCAGCAAAATCAAGTGCTTTAATAATTTTCTCATCAGCCTGCTTCCAGTCAATATCAGTAAATCCAAATTCAGATTTTAATTTAGGTGAAGCAATTCTTTCCGGATCATAAAGGCTTAGAATGCTTGCCTGCCCCTTTGCGCAAGTTTTGCCCTGACTAACCGGATGATCGGGATTCCCATCCACCTTAATTGGTCGTCCTTCTCGAGTCTTAATCAAAATCCCGCAAGCGTTGTTGCAGGCGGTACAAGTGGAAGCATAATAATTTGGGACGCCGGCAATGATCTCTTCGGGTTTATCGTTATAGGGTATAATTTCGCCTTTATCTCTATAATCTGAACAACCTGCACCGGCAAGAGCAGCCGAAGCACCAAGCAATGCTAAAAATTTACGTCGGGAAAGATGGGAAAGTTCCTTAAGGTCAAAATTATTTTTTTGTTCTTCAGAAAATTCCTTATGTGTTGCTTCAATAAATTCCTTATCGTTATGAAGCTCTTTAAAACTTCTCCAATAATTTTCATCCGGTGTGTTATGCTCATTGTTATTGTAAATGTCAGACATTAGTACCCCCTATTTTTTTTCTACTGACTGCAAGCGGATTTATTTTAACAATCACTTTCCCTTCTTTTTTATCTGATTTAAAAAATCTAAAAGGAAAAGATTTTAAAATAAATAACCCGCTACCGGCTAAAATACCCTTTATAAAAAAACTCTTACG
>DAOLIQ010000002.1:0-44144 GCA_035328465.1 Ignavibacteriaceae bacterium
TCGGTTTGTATTTATTCTCAATTCCTTTTAAGTTTTCAGCCATAAATTAATTCTTTCTAATAAATACGGAGGAAAATGTGATTATAGCTGTTCCCAAAGAAATTCTCCCCGGCGAAAATCGAGTAGCCGCTGTCCCCGATGTCATTTCCAAATTAATCAAATCAGGTTTCGAAGTTTTAATTGAAAAAGATGCAGGATTTAATGCTGGCTTCACTGATGAAAATTATGTTAAACACGGTGCAAAAATTATTTCTAATATTTCAGAATTATATTCTTCAGCTGATATAGTTCTGAAAGTTCAAAGACCGATCGACCATCCTTCTGCCGGTAAACACGAACTTGACCTAATGAAAGCTGGCACTTTGCTGATAACTTTTTTATATCCTCTTTTTCATTTTGATCTTGCAAAAAAATGTGCAGAAAAAGGCATCAACGTTATTTCGATGGATATGATTCCACGAACAACTCTCGCTCAAAAAATGGATGCACTTAGTTCACAGGCGAACCTTGCAGGTTATAAAAGTGTGTTAATGGCTGCTAATGAGCTAAGAAAAATTTTTCCGTTAATGATGACTGCAGCCGGTACAATTTCACCTGCAAAAGTTGTGATTATGGGTGCTGGTGTTGCAGGACTTCAAGCGCTTGGAACTGCAAAAAGGCTTGGTGCTGTAGTCGAGGTTTCTGATATCCGACCTGCCGTGAAAGAAGAAGTTCAAAGCCTTGGAGGAAAATTTATCGAAGTTGAAACTGATGAAAACATGCAGGATGCCGGTGGTTATGCAAAAGAAGCTTCACCTGAATTTTTAAAAAAGCAGAAAGAAGTAATATTTAAACATGTTACCGAAGCAGATATTGTAATAACGACTGCTTTAATTCCAGGAAAGAAATCTCCAGTACTTGTAACTGAAGAGATGGTTAAAAATATGCGTCCCGGTAGCGTTGTGCTTGACATGGCAACTGAATTTGGAGGTAACTGCGAAATAAGTGAGAAGGGAAAAACTGTGAAAAAATATGGTGTCACAATTATAGGTGAACCTAATATCCCCAGCCTTGTTGCCACTCATGCAAGTGAAATGTACTCTAAAAATATATTAAGTTTACTTGGATACATTAGTAAAGATGGAAAGATTGATTTAAAACTTGATGATGAAATTGTTAAAGGCTGCCTCATCACAAATAATAAAGAAGTCGTTAATCAAAGGGTTAAAGACCTGATCAAATAAAGAAAATTATTATCAATAAAAGGAATTAATATGGTAGAATTTATTTCAACACATCTGAATGAATTTATTTTTCTGATGCATATCTATGTTTTTATGCTTGCAATTTTTGTCGGCTTTGAACTGATCACAAAAGTTCCGCCCACTCTGCATACGCCTTTGATGTCCGGTTCAAATGCAATTTCCGGGATTACAATTGTCGGGGCACTGTTAAGTGCAGGCTTAAAAGAATTCACGATCAGTACCATACTTGGTCTTGTTGCGGTTATCTTTGCGATGATAAATGTTGTCGGAGGATTTTTAGTTACTGATCGAATGCTTAAAATGTTTAAAAAGCCGTCTCGATCCGGCTCTGACGGAAAGTGAGATGAAAAATGTTTATAGCAATTGAAATAACTTATCTGGTTTCTTCTATCCTTTTTATTTTTGGAATAAAATTTTTAGGCTCACCAAAAACTGCACGTAAAGGAAATCTTTATGCAGCAATCGGTATGCTGATGGCAATTGTAGCCACTCTGCTTGATCAAAACGTTCTAACTTATGAGTGGATTATTATTGGAGTGATTATCGGCTCATTAATAGGTACAATTCTCGCTATTAAAGTTCCGATGACAGGTATGCCGCAAATGGTTGGAATGTTAAATGGATTCGGCGGCGGCGCTTCTACTCTGGTTGCACTTGCGGAATATTATAAACTAAATCCTAATTATCCCGTAGAAACTGGTGCGGCTTTCATTCTTCCGATTGATCAGGGTGTGGCAATTATTCTCAGCTTGTTAATCGGAGGCGTTACTTTCACTGGTTCAATGATTGCATTCGGAAAACTTCAGGGATTAGTTTCCGGTAAAGTAATTAAATATCCCATGCAGCATCCTTTCAATCTTTTACTTTTGCTTGCTGTTATTGCCGGTGGGGTTTACGTTGTAATGAATCCCTCAGCGATGGACATTGTTTTAATAATCACTTTTGCTTCACTGCTGCTCGGTGTGCTGCTTGTGCTTCCAATTGGCGGAGCCGATATGCCTGTGGCGATTTCGCTGCTAAACTCTTATTCGGGTCTTGCCGGCTCAACTACCGGATTTGTGCTTGGAAATAATGAATTGATAATCGCTGGAGCTTTAGTTGGGGCATCGGGAATTATTCTAACATTAATTATGTGCCGTGGTATGAATCGCTCGTTGATGAATGTTGTAATGGGAGGGTGGGCTTCTGCAGGATCCGGCGGGACAGGAGCTTCCACAACTTCGATTAAAGGCGATGTTAAATCTATCGATTCTGAAGAACTTGCAATGCTGCTTGATTCTGTTGGCAGTGTAATAATTGTTCCTGGTTACGGAATGGCTGTTGCACAAGCTCAGCACGCAGTTCGTGATTTAGTTAATGTTTTGGAAAAGAAGGGTATTAAAGTTCGTTTTGCAATTCATCCTGTTGCAGGAAGAATGCCCGGACACATGAATGTTTTGCTTGCAGAGGCTCAGGTTTCTTACGACAAACTTTTTGCAATGGAAGATATTAACGATGATTTTCCAAACACGGATGTTGTAATTGTAATTGGTGCCAATGATGTTGTGAATCCTGCCGCACGACACGACCAAAACAGTCCAATTTTTGGAATGCCTATACTGAATGTTGATTATGCTAAAACCGTAATAATCAACAAACGCTCGCTTAATGTTGGTTACGCTGGAATTGAGAATGAATTATTCTTCAATCCAAATTCACTCATGTTTTTTGGCGATGCTAAAGATGCAATTACTAAGCTTGTTAATGAGATTAAAAATCTTTAGACTTTAAAATTTTTAAACGGGCTGTTCATAAATAAATATTTGAACAGCCTGATTTTTTATTGTTCATAAAAAAAATTGAAAAACTTCTAATTAAACTTCAACAAATAATTCCATCCCATTTTTGTAACTTATATTATTATTTTTATTAAAAGGAAAAATGAATAAACTGCTTTTAATCTTATTAACACTGCTTGGTTTTAATAGTATTTTATTATCTCAGGAAGAAAACCTTGTCGAAGTTTTTTTAATAGATGCCTACGTAAAACTTGAAGTACCGGATAGATTCATCCTCTCTTTCTTTACAAGCGAGGAAGTAAAATCAAAAGTATTAATTAATGATGAGTTTGAGTTTGTTGTATCCGATATGTTCTCTGATAAGGTCACTGCGAGCATTGATATTTCAAATATGAAATTTAAAAACAAGACTGTACCGTTTGTTATTATTACAGAAGATCAGTCAGGGAAAATCGAACGAAGTGAAGTTTACGATTTTGAACTTCCGTTTGAACCAAAGATTGAAAACGAATCTAATTTTCTTTTGCTCTGCTTATTTGGTGGAGTAGTCTTTGCAGTTCCCAACCCTGTTTTTGTTATAGACGGCGATCAAAATTATTTTAGTTTAACAAAAGAAATTCCACTTATTACATTTCGTTCAAAGGGATTTAATTACCCTTCCGGATATTTAGGTATTGAATACTCATATATTTTTAATGCTGAGAACCGGAAATATTTTCGATTCGGTTACAAGCATTTTTTTGAAGTTAAACCGTTCGAATATATTTCGCCCGGGATGAATTTTACAACGAATTTTGATGGGTACAATGGTATTAGCCCTGAGTTTTCAATTGGACTTTTTGAAATTGAAAATACATTTACCATCTATACCCGTTATCGTTACAATCTAAAACCCGGAAGTTCTTCAAAGGCTTTTCATGAATTTTCCATTGGATTGTATTCAAGCTTCTTTTCTTTTTACTACTAAGTTGTGATTTCCATCTTAAGTGTTGATTTTAAGGATCATTTTTTCTGTAAAAATGTTTTAGGTTTGATAAAAACATTTATGGAATTATGTACCTAACCAAAAGTTTAATTTTTTTATTTTTTTATGCTTCAATAACGTTCGCGCAGACTGGAAGTTTAATTGGTAAAATCACCGATGGATCAATGCCCATACCTTCTGCTAATGTAATATTACTCGAAACTTCAATCGGAACTGCTTGTGATGAAGAAGGCTCTTATCAAATTAAAAATATCCCTGTTGGAAAATATCAGATTAGATACAGTGCTGTTGGATATTTAACCCAAACAATTCCAATTGAGATATTTCCAAATAAAACGGTTGAACTAAATGTTAAATTGAGTTCAGTTGCAATTGAAGTTCAAACCGTGGAAGTAACCGGGCAAAAGCAGCAGGAGCAGCGCGACACACGTACAAGCTTTCTTGATTTAAACCCGCGAAATGCAAAAATACTTCCCGGTGCGAGTGAAGATGTCTTTAGAACTTTGCAGTCATTACCGGGAATACTTGCTCCAAATGATTTTTCATCACAATTGATAGTTAGGGGGAGTGGTCCCGATCAAAATTTAATTATAATGGATGACATCGAGATCTTTAATCCGTATAGGCTGTATGGAGTTATTAGTATGTTTAATCCCGATGCTGTTTCGGATGTAAATCTTATTTCCGGAGGATTCCCCGCAAAGTATGGAGATAGGTTATCAGCAGTGCTCGATGTGACAAACAAGGAGGGTACAACAAAAAAATATTTAAGCGGAAGTATAAATGCCTCAATTGTTGATGCGAATGTTGTTCTCGAAGGGAAAAATCCTTTCGACTTAAAAGGAAGCTGGCTTATAAATTCCCGAAGAACTTATTATGATTTAATCATTGAACCATTTGTAAAAAATACTGGATTGGTAGATGAAAATGTTTCCTTCCCAAATTTTTATGATTTTCAGGCAAAGATAGTTATTGGTCCTTACAACGGACATAAAATCTTACTCAATGGAATTTATTCGAGGGATGGGGTAAATGTTGTCAGCCCTGATAACCGAAAAACAGCAGACAGTATCGGAGTTTTTAATGTGACAAAGAATGATATACTTGGAGCTGCGTGGCACTACACTCCAAACAAATATTTTTTTAATAAATTAATTCTTTCCTGGTATAATAATGCCGGCAATACAGATTTTGATTCTCAGGTCCTTGACCCTTCTTTAAATAGAAAAGAGTTCGAGAATACAATAGCTGATACACTTTCACCCTATCTTCTTAATTTCGGTTTCAAGGCTGATTTTGGATATAAGAAATATTCGATTGATGATAAGTTTACTTTTCTATGGGGTGATCATATTTTAGAAGCAGGGGCAGGGGCAGATTTTATGCAAACCATTCTTACATTTAAGTTTATTATTGATCCTGAGCTTGCTGCAATCTTTGCTGCAAATCCTCAATTCAGAGCTGTGCTAAGTGACCTGGTAGATGTAAAAAATTACAACCGTTACAGAACCTACATTCAGAATAATTTTAAACTGAGTGATAAATTTTTCTTTCAACCCGGTTTACGATTTGATTATTATGAAATATTGAACAAACCATATCTTGCCCCTCGCTTATCTTTTTCTTATGCTTTAGATGAAATTACAACTCTGCGCGCTGTGTGGGGAGTGTATTATCAATCACCGGGTTATGAAAAATTAAGAGATCGAAATGTACTGTTCGATTTAAATGATATTTATACAAATGCTCTGAATGCTGAACGTGCAATCCATTATGTCGCCGGTATCGAACGCTGGTTAACCCCCGAATGGAGTTTGAAACTTGAAGGTTACTACAAAGATTTTAACGATCTCTACATTCAAAAATTGGTTACAGGTAACTCTTTTTTTACCGAAGAAATTCCAGGAAGAAATCTCAAAATCAAATCCGGCTGGACACGCCCCGTGGTAATTAAAGGAGATTCATTAACTCAGATTCCAATCAACGGCGCAGTTGGTGAATCCTATGGATTTGAAGTATTGCTTTCAAAAAAAAATATTATGAATGAATCTAAATTCTCAGGCTGGGTTTCATACTCACTCGCTTTTGCAAACACTTTTGAGTATGGAGAAAAATTACCATTCAGATTTGATCAGAGACATACAATTAATATTGTCCTGAACTATTCTATTGCCTCATGGATGGATATTGGTTTGCGCTGGCAGTACGGAAGCGGATTTCCATATTCTGAACCGATTGGAATAAAACCCCGCATCATACTTGTTGATGATAATTTGGATGGCATTCCTGAAACTCCAGTTATTGCTACACGCTTTAATTCTTCACTGCCAGAAAATGAGCAGGAAATTATTTACGATATCGATTATGGCGGAAATAAATTAAACGCCCGTAAACCTCCTTACCATCGCCTCGATGTTCGATTAAATTTTTTTGCTGATTATTGGGGACTTGATTGGATATTCTATCTTGATGTCATTAATGCTTATAATCGTTCCAATGTTTTGAATTATGATTATTTTATTAACGACGATTTAAAACTTGATCGTGAAGCGACAAACATGTTTCCAATTCTGCCAACACTTGGATTTAGTGTAAAGTTCTGATAAATTTTAAATAATATCTTAAAAGTGATGAAAAAAAATATCTTACTTTGGGTTATATCTTTTATACTAACATTATTATTAGCATATTATCAAAGAGTCACCGGCCCTACTTATCCTATTTCCGGGTCAGTTCTGATTGACAATAGAGAAATAGACTATAGGTTTGACCGCACACATGGTGGGGAGAACGATCACGTAGTCTCATTCAACATTGGCAGTCAAAATTTTACCGGGAATTTATTGTGGAAGCATTACAAATTAAATGAAGACTGGAACGAGATTCCGATGATTAACAATAATGGTGTTCTTACTGCTTCATTACCGCATCAGCCTCCTGCTGGTAAATTAGTCTATAAGATTGTTTTGGGTAATTCGAAAAATAAATTCCAGGTCCCGATAGATGAACCAGTAGTAATCAGATTTAAAGGAGAAGTGCCTTTATCTGTTTTGATAATACATATCATATTAATTTTTCTTTCGATGTTATTTTCTACCCGGACCGGTCTGGAAATATTTAGTGAGAATGGTTCCTATAAAAAGTTAACTTTGTTTACAATAATATTTTTTATACTTGGAGGTTTTGTTTTGGGACCTATAGTTCAGAAGTATGCTTTCGGAGAATATTGGACTGGTTTTCCATTCGGTACTGACTTGACAGACAATAAAGTACTCCTTGCATTTTTAGCCTGGCTCCCCGCACTTTTTTTAATATCAAAAAATAAAAATCCCAAAAAGTGGATTATCTTTGCCGCAGTTTTTATGTTCATTGTGTTCCTGATTCCACATAGTTTGTTCGGCTCCGAATTAGACTACAATCAAAGTAACAAAAAGAATATCGAGAAAGTAAACTCCATCGAAAAATAATGTTGCAAAGTGAAATTCTAACTGTTAGTCAGCTAACGCAGGAAATAAAATCAGTAATCGAAGAAAATTTTTTACAGGTTGCTGTGGTGGGTGAACTGTCCAATTTCAAATCGCACGTATCGGGCCACTGGTATTTCAATTTGAAGGATGCGAATGCAGTAATAAATTGTACTATGTGGAAAGGGATTAATAGTTCCGTTTATTTCACGCCGCAGGATGGCATGAAAGTAATCGTTACCGGAAGGGTCACTGTTTATCCACCGCGGGGGAATTATCAGATTGATGTGCGCTCTATGAAACCTGCCGGGGTGGGTGAACTTCAAATTGCTTTTGAACAATTGAAGCAAAAATTAGCAGAGGAAGGATTATTCAATGAAGGACGAAAAAGAAGTATCCCGCAATTTCCCCAAAGAATAGGAATTGTTACCGCCATCGATGGTGCTGCTTTAAAAGACATGATAAACATTGCAAGCAGAAGATATCCATTAACAGAATTGGTAATTGCACCTTCGAAAGTTCAAGGTGCCGGTGCTGCTGAATCAATCGCCGCGGGGATAAAATTATTGAATACCAAAAAGAAAATAGATTTGATAATCGTTGCAAGGGGCGGCGGATCAATTGAGGATTTGTGGGCATTTAATGAGGAAATTGTTGCGCGAGCAATTTTCAATTCACGACTTCCGGTGATCAGTGGGGTGGGGCACGAAATAGATTTTACAATTGCAGATTTTGTTGCTGATCTTCGAGCACCAACCCCCTCGGCTGCAATGGAATTAGTTACACCTGATGTTAAGGATATATCTTTATTCTTGAAAGAAACAGAAAAAAAATATTATGAAACGATAGAAGATAAAATCTTAGTTTTGCGCGAAAATATTTATTCAATATTTAATTCATATTCATTTCAGATTCCAATGAACTTGGTTCGTCAAAAATATCAGGAGAGCGATCATATCCTTTATAAATTATTTCAAGTGTTGGATAAAAAAATATTAGCCCAAAAGAATAAGTTAGCATTGTTAAAAAATACTATTGCGGCTTTTGATATTCAGAAATCGTTAAAAAGAGGTTTTGTTTTAGTAAGCCAGGATTCTAAATTTATAACTCGATACGCAGAATTTAATAGGAAGAAAAAATCGATTCTAAATTTTTTTGATGGTAAGGTCGAAATCCAATAAAATTACTTCTGATTATCTTATTTTTAAATATGAGTAAAAAATCAATTTATAATACTTTCGATGCAAAACTGAAGCGTCTTGAAGAAATTTCTGTTCAGCTCGAAAATGAAGAAACTACTTTAGAAGAATCTTTGCAATTATTTGAAGAAGGCGTACAGCTTTCTAAAGAATGTCAAGAAACTTTGAACCATGCGGAATTAAAAATAACCGAGTTGAAAAATAATCTCTCTGATAACCCGCATGAATAAGAACTTGAAAATTAGTCTGGAGCTTCAATTGAATGAGTGATCAAGATAAATACCCAATCCTTTCAAAAATTAATTTACCTTCCGACATAAGGAAACTTGATATTTCTGAATTAAAAATTCTTTGCTCTGATATCAGAAATTATATGGTCGATACTATTTCAGAAATTGGCGGCCACTTTGGTGGTGGCTTGGGAACGGTTGAATTAACTGTAGCAATACACAAAGTTTTTAACACCCCCTACGATCAAGTTGTTTGGGATACAGGTCATCAGGCATATCCACATAAAATTGTCACGGGCAGAAAAGAGCAGCTAAAAACAATCAGACAATTGAATGGCATTAGTGGATTTTTAAAAAGGAGTGAAAGTGAATACGATGCATTTGGAGCCGGTCATGCTTCTACTTCTATTTCTGCTGCGTTGGGCATGGCATTAGCACGAGATGTTAAAAAAGAAAAAAATAAAGTTGTTGCTATAATTGGGGATGGAGCAATGACCGGCGGGATGGCTTATGAAGCTATGAATAATTCCGGTGTGTTAAAGTCCGATATAATCGTTGTGCTTAACGATAACAATATGTCTATTGCACCAAATGTTTGGCAAATCTCAAACTATTTTACTGAGATGATCGCTCATCCTGATTATAATAAATTTAAAGGTCAGGTTTGGGATTTAACTGGCAAGCTTGATACTTTTGGCGATCGGCTTAGAAAAATTGCTGCTCGTCTCGAAAATGGGATAAAAGCTGTTATAACACCCGGAATGCTTTTCGAAGCATTAGGCTTTCGATATTTCGGTCCAATCAACGGACACAACATCCACCACCTGATAAAAATATTTAATCAGGTCAAAAATCTTAAAGGACCAATCCTCGTTCACGCAATTACTCAAAAAGGGAAGGGATACAAACCTGCTGAAAATCATGCACAACGGTTACACGCTTCGACACCGTTCGATAAACTTACCGGAAAAGCAATAAAGAAATCAGATGGGCTTCCATCTTATACCTCCATCTTTGGAAATGCGCTTGTTGAAATTATAAGAGAAAATAAAAATGTTGTCGGTATTACTGCCGCGATGCCTGATGGAACAGGATTAGATATTCTTCAAAAACAAATTCCGGAAAATTATTTTGATGTTGGAATTGCTGAAGAACATGCAGTTACTTTCTCTGCAGGTTTGGCTACACAGGGAGTAATTCCGGTAGTGGCAATTTATTCAACCTTCCTGCAGCGTGCATTTGATCAAATTATTCACGATGTTGCCTTACAAAAACTTCATGTTGTATTTGTCCTTGACCGCGCCGGTTTGGTGGGGGCAGATGGTCCAACGCATCATGGTACTTTTGATTTAACTTATTTGCGAATGGTTCCGGGAATGGTAATTATGGCCCCGAAGGATGAGGCTGAATTACGAAACATGCTTTACACTGCTGTTAACTATTCAGGTGGTCCAATCGCAATAAGATACCCAAGAGGTTCAGCACTCGGAGTCGAAGTTAAACCGGGCTTTGAAATAATTGAAATAGGTAAGGCTGAGAAATTAAACAGCGGTACCGACGCAGCTATTCTTGCTGTGGGCTCAATGGTTGATTCTGCGATGAAAGCATCCTACCTGTTAAACGCCGAAGGATTATCGGTTGAAGTTGTTAACATGAGATTTGTTAAACCACTAGATAAAATAATGCTCGACGAAGTTGCAAAATCATTTAATAAAATAATTACACTCGAGGAAAATTCCGTTGCCGGCGGTTTTGGAAGCGGCGTGCTCGAATATTTTTCTTCGAAGAATTATAAAAATGATTTCCTAAATCTTGGGCTCCCTGATAAGTTTGTTGATCATGGGACACAGCAGGAGCTTCATCATATTTTAAAAATTGATCCGCAAGGTATTACAGAAAGAGTAAAAGATTTTTTGAAACTAAAATCAATCCACGAAAACATAGTTGCATAATGGATAAAACAAAAATTGCAGTAATCGGTTTGGGAGGAATAGCACAATTAGTTCATCTTCCAAACTTAAGTAAACTGGAAAATGTAAGAATTTCTGCTGTTGCAGAATTAAATAAAAATAGATTGACAACGATAGCTGACAAATTCAATGTTACAGAGCGGTTTACAGACTATAACGAAATGCTTGCTAAAGCCGAATGTGATGCTGTTATAGTTGCAACCCCCACCAGTTCGCATAAAGAAATTTCGATTGCGTGCCTTAATGCAAAAAAGCATGTCCTTGTCGAAAAACCACTCGCACGTTCTTTTGATGAGGCGAAGCAAATAGCAGCCGCAGCAAAAAAAAATAAAAAAAATCTCATGGTAGGAATGAATTTACGCTTCCGTCCTGATTCAATGATTTTAAAAAGTTTAATAAATTCCGGTGAGATTGGGGAGCCTTTTTATATTAAATGCGGTTGGATACGAAGACAAAGCAGCGAAGGCAAATGGTTTACCAAAAAAGAAGAAGCAGGCGGGGGGGTTATTATTGATCTTGGTATTTTGTTATTAGATCTTTCACTTTGGCTGATTGATTATCCGGAAATCGAAACTATTTCCGCTCAATGTTATTATCAGAATTCGAAGCAAGTTGAAGATTCATCAATGAGTTTTATCAGATGCAAAAATTCTTCGCTGATAGTGATGGAAACGAGCTGGTCTTTTGCAGTTGAAAAAGACTCATTTTATCTTACAGTTATTGGCACAAAAGGTAATGCCAGTTTGAACCCAATAAGAATATTAAAGAAATTGGAAAATAATTTTATTGATTTATCGCCTTCACAAAACGAAAATTCATTAAATCTATTTAAAAAATCCTATATGAATGAACTTCGCGCATTCATTAGCTGCGTGCGTGGAGTAAGTCCGTTAATATCTTCGGGTATCGAAGCCGTATCAAGAATGAAATTAGTGGATGCGATGTACCGTTCTGCTCTCAAAAAAATGGAAGTTAAAGTTTAGAAAATGGATATAAAAAAAATTTTGTTAGTCGATGATGAAAAAGACATTGTTGAGTTTCTTAGTTACAGCCTCGAGCAGGAGGGGTTTGATGTAATTTGTGGTTTTGACGGGCTTGATGCACTAAAAAAATTAAGTGAAAAACCCGATTTGATTGTTCTTGATATTATGATGCCAAAATTGGACGGATTTGAAACTTGCAAAAAAATCAGGGGTACTAAAGGATTTGAAAATACTCCTATTATTTTTCTAACTGCCAAGGCTGGGGAAGTAAATGAGATTAAGGGACTAGAAATTGGAGCAAATGATTATATTCAAAAACCCATTTCACCTAAAAAGCTGATAGCTCGTGTCAAATCCAACTTAAGAAATGTTGAACTATTAACCGAAAGGAGGAAACTTCCTTCTATTCTGAAAATTGGTCCGCTTATAATTGACAGGGACAAATACATTATTCATGTGAATGGAGAACTAAAGATTTTTCCAAGAAAAGAATTTGAACTTCTTTATTTTCTTGCGCAGAATCCAGGGCGGGTTTACGGAAGAGAAATTTTGCTTAAAGAAGTTTGGGGAAATGATGTTTACGTAGTAGACAGAACGGTTGATGTCCACATCAGAAAAATCAGGGAAAAACTCGATCACTATGATTACCTCATCGAAACAATTAAGGGAGTGGGATATCGTTTTAAAAGTGAAGGATAAGCTTTCTTATATTTTTCATTTACTACTCTATTACAAGGTAGTCCTTTTTTGCTTTATTATTCTTGCCGTAATTGCTTATTTATTCTTTGACAGAACTAACTATATATTAATTTATGAAATTTTACTGACCTGCCTAACGATATCTACTGTTTATCTCCTGGATAGGAACAGAAAATTTGAAATAGGACAAATCAGAAATTTAATTAATCAGATTACTAACAATTCATTATTAAACTCTCAAAGCATTTCACTCGATAAGAACCTTTCCCCCCTCGAAACGGATATCATGTTAATGTTTGAAAAAATTCAAAATGATTTTGCGAGGTTGGAAAAACTGCAAAGAATCCGTTCTGAATTTTTAGGAAATGTCTCGCATGAATTGCGAACACCAATATTTACAATTCAAGGATTTCTTGAAACCTTGCTTGATGGTGCAATTGACAATCCGAAAGTCAATCGTAATTTTCTTGAGAAAGCAAAAACCCATACTATAAGCCTGAGCAATCTTCTAAATGATTTGATTGATATATCTATGATAGAGTCTGGCGAGATGAGACTAAGTTTTAGGTATTTTTTCTTAAATGAATTCCTGCTCCAAATCGTTAGTGAGTTAATCCCCATTGCAGAAGCAAAAAATCTAAGAATTGTCTTTCGACCAAATGAAAAAAATTTGCAAGTATTCGGCGACAAAAATAAATTAAGGCAGGTGTTTATTAATCTTATTCAGAATGCAATAAAATATACCGATGAAGGCACTGTTGAAATTATTTTGACAGAAGAAGAAAAGAATGTGAAAATTGAAGTACGTGATTCAGGCATCGGCATTCCTGAATATGATTTATCAAGAATATTTGAACGATTCTATCGAGTTGATAAAGCCCGTTCAAGAGCTGCCGGGGGCACAGGACTTGGATTGGCGATTGTCAAACATATTGTCGAAGCGCATGGATCAAAAGTTGAAGTTCAAAGTGAGGTTTCTAAAGGAAGTGTGTTTAGTTTCAGGTTAAAGAAAGGTTAAGTGTTTAATCTTTTCGATATTGTGTTATTATTATATGATGCTCTTATTTTGCTTTTCTTTACACCCGTCTTTATATTTGGCAACAAAAATTTTGAAAAAAAATACTACTAATGCAAAAAATCTACATAAAGGACTTAGCAAATTTTGTTGATAAAGAAGTCACTCTATCTGGATGGGTTTACAATAAAAGATCAAGCGGTAAAATTAAATTCCTAATACTTCGCGATGGCACCGGATATCTACAATGCGTTTTTTTCAAAGGAAATGTTACTGATGATGTTTTTAACCTCGCTGATAAACTCGGGCAGGAGTCGTCAATCACGGTTACCGGGAAAGTAAAAGCTGAACCAAGAGCGACGGGCGGATTTGAACTTGATTGCACAGGTCTTGTATCGATATCTGAGGCACATGACTATCCAATTACTCCCAAGGAACACGGAATTGAGTTTCTTTTAGACAACCGCCACCTTTGGCTTAGGTCAAGCAAGCAGGTTGCTATATTAAAAATCAGGCATCGAATCGTAAAAGCAATAAGAGATTTCTTTGATGACCGCGGTTTTGTTTTAATGGATCCACCCATCCTTACTCCGAGTGCTTGCGAGGGTACTTCAACTTTGTTTGAAACAGACTATTTCGATTTGGGTAAAGCGTATCTTACTCAATCAGGACAGCTTTATGCCGAGGCGGGGGCAATGGCATTAGGAAAAGTTTATACTTTTGGACCAACCTTCAGAGCGGAAAAATCTAAAACCAGAAGACATCTTACAGAATTTTGGATGGTGGAACCTGAAGTAGCGTTTAATGATTTAAACGATGATATGGATCTTGCAGAAGAATTTCTCGAATATATTGTTCAAACTATTTTGAAGGAGCGTACTGAAGACTTAAAAATTTTAGAAAGGGATACTTCAAAACTCGAATTGGTAAAAAGGCCCTTCCCGCGAATTTCCTATGATGAAGCAGTCGGTATTCTTAAGCAAAATAATATTGAATTTGAATATGGAAATGATTTAGGCGCAGCGGATGAAACTGTAATTTCAAATCAGTTTGACAGACCGGTAATGGTGCACAGATATCCATCAGCAGTAAAAGCATTCTACATGAAACGTGATCCTGAAAATCCAAATCTTGCTCTTGCAGTAGATGTATTAGCCCCGGAAGGTTACGGTGAAATAATAGGCGGTTCTCAAAGAGAAGATAATCTCGACCTCCTCCTTGAAAGAATTCAGGAACATAAACTTCCGCAGGAAGCATTTGAATGGTATTTGGATTTGAGAAGATTCGGTTCAGTTCCTCATTCCGGGTTTGGTTTGGGTTTAGAACGAACTGTAAGCTGGATTTGCGGTCTCGAGCATTTACGCGAAGCAATTCCCTTCCCAAGATTGATTTACAGGAATACGCCTTAAGTATTAGGATAATTTTATAATGAATTTAGAAATCATACTTTTTTTTATATTTGGATTAGTAGCCGCTGCCTCATCTGTCTTAATGATTACAAGGCGTGATGCAGTTATCTCCGCATTATTTCTTGTCCTGAATTTTGCCGCACTGGCCGGAATCTATCTGGTTTTGAATGCCCAGTTTATAGCTGTTGTGCAGGTAATCGTTTACGCCGGGGCAATAATGGTTTTATTCCTGTTTGTTGTGATGCTGCTTCGACCGGAGAGTGAAAAAAAGTTATTAGAGGCCAACCCCAAAGTAAAAATATTTGCTTTTGTAACTGCTGGTGTTGTTTTAATTCAATTAGCATATCTTATCTTGAAAAGTAATCCATCTTCTGATGTAAGTCCCGATTTAGCCAGAAGTATAAATGCAGGAACCGTAGAATCGATAGGGAGGGAGCTTTACACAAATTATATTCTTCCGGTTGAAGCAGCGGGATTTCTTTTACTTGCTGCTGCTATCGGCGCTTTGGTTTTGGCTAAGAAAAAATTCGAAGGAAAGGATTCCTCAAAAGGATAAATAATTATGTCAGTACCAATTGAGTTTTATTTAATTCTAAGTGCGTTTATGTTTTTTACCGGGGTTGCAGGTGTTCTCACACGAAGAAATGCTATCGTTGTCTTTATGTCTATTGAATTGATGCTCAACTCAGCCAATTTAACTCTGGTTACATTTTCATCTTTCCTTGGAAATTCAATCGGACAGGTTTTTGTTTTTTTTGTGATGACTGTTGCAGCAGCAGAAGCAGCAGTTGGCTTGGCGATTATAATTGCACTATTCCGTAATAAACAGACCGTCAATATTGATGAAATAAACATTTTGAAGTGGTAAATATTTTAATGAACTTACTGAAAACATGATACAACTAATTTACCTTTCTGTCATTCTGCCGCTTGTGGGTTTTCTACTCAATGGGATATTCGGCAGCAAAATTAAAAATGAAAAATTAATTGGAATTATTGGCAGCGGTGTTATTGGATTATCCTTTCTGATTGTGCTTGGCGCATTTTTCGAAACAATTGGACTTCCTGCAGATCAGAGAAAAACTATTGTCCCTTTATTAAACTGGCTTGATGTTGGTTTATTAAATGTTGGTTTCTCTTATCAAGTAGATCAACTCTCTTTGATTATGGGACTGATTGTCACCGGTGTTGGATTTATTATTCATGTTTATTCGATTGGTTACATGCATGGTGACAAAGGATTTTGGAGGTTCTTTACCTATATGAATCTTTTCATCTTTGCAATGATGAATTTAATTCTTGCAGATAATTTCGTCTTATTATTCCTTGGCTGGGAAGGTGTAGGTCTTTGTTCTTATTTATTAATCGGATTTTGGTATGACAGGAAATTTGAAAAAAGCACAACAAGCGACGCAGCTAAAAAAGCATTCGTTGTAAATAGAATTGGCGATTTCGGTTTTCTGCTTGGAATGTTTTTGATCTACCTGACTTTTGGAAGTTTAAATTTTACTGAGGTATTTCAACGAGCATCTACCTTTGATATATCAACAGCTACATTCGGCTTCATTTCATTGTTCCTTTTTATTGGTGCAACAGGCAAGTCAGCACAGATACCCTTATTTGTTTGGCTTCCCGACGCAATGGCTGGCCCGACTCCGGTCTCAGCATTAATCCATGCTGCTACAATGGTTACGGCAGGTGTTTACATGGTTGCTCGCTGTTCAATAATTTATGCTTCTGCGCCTGCTATTATGACCGTCGTTGCGGTCGTTGGCTTGCTGACGGCTATCTTTGCTGCTACAATCGGTCTTGTTCAAAATGACATTAAAAAAGTGTTAGCTTATTCCACCGTAAGCCAATTGGGATATATGTTTCTTGCAATGGGGATGGGGGCATTTTCGGCTGGTATATTTCACGTTATGACACATGCATTTTTTAAAGCTCTTTTATTTCTTGGTGCAGGGTCAGTTATCCATTCAATGCACGATGAACAAAACATTCAGCATTTCGGCGGATTAAAAAAATATATGCCGAGGACTTCGCTTACTTTTCTGATTGCTGCACTTGCAATTTCTGGTATTCCTCCTCTGTCGGGATTTTTTAGCAAAGATGAAATTCTATGGTTCTCTTTTTCTAATGGCGGATTCTTTTTCTGGTTCTTCGGTGCTGCTACGGCATTGATTACCGCTTTTTATATGTTCAGACTATACATATTAACATTTGAAGGTAACGAGCGGTTCAGTCACGAAAAACACCCGCATGAGTCACCTGCAGTGATGACAATCCCTCTAATAATTTTAGCAATTCTATCTGCAATTGGCGGTTTTATAGGGATTCCTGAAATCTTTTCTGGTGAACATGGAAATATTTTTCATAATTGGTTAGCTCCGGTTTTTAAAGATGCTGAAAGGAAATTAGCCTTTTACGGAGCACACACTCATTTCGAAGAAATTCTTTTAATGATTATTTCTGTGGCAGGGGCAGCGGCATCAATTTATTTCGCAAGATATATTTATTTGAAGAATCAAAAGATCGCCTCAAGTACGGCAACTAAATTTAGTTCTGTTTATAATTTATTGCTTAATAAATATTTTGTTGATGAAGTTTATGACAGGACTCTTATTCAACCAATTTACAAAACTTCCGAATCATTTTTATGGAAGATTGCTGATAACAAAATGATTGATGGAGTAGTCAACGGTACTGCTTCACTCGTAAATCTATTTTCACGTTACTTCAGGAAAATTCAAACCGGTGTTGCACAGTCTTATGCTCTAATAATGATGCTTGGAATTGCCGTAGCATTATTCTGGATAATATTTAGATAACATTTTTATGGAAAATAGTTTTTTAGTATCGTATTTAATTTTTCTTCCGCTGCTTGGCAGCTTGGTTTTATTATTTATTAATAAGAGTAATGAGAACCTGATTAAGTATTTTGGTTTATTCGTCTCCACTCTGGTTTTTATCATTTCATTAATCATCTATTTTAATTTCGATTCTGAAAGCGGTGAATTCCAATTCATTCATAAAATAAATTGGATAAAAAATATTAACGTCAGCTACTTTGTTGGAGTTGATGGGCTTTCACTTCTTCTTGTATTACTTACTACGTTCTTAACGCCGTTAACATTAATCTCAAGCTGGTCGGCAATTACCAAACAAGTGAAAGAGTTCACCTTTTTCATGTTGGTGCTTGAAGTTGGAATGATTGGGGTTTTTGTTTCACTTGATCTTTTTTTATTCTATGTTTTTTGGGAAGCCATGCTTATCCCTATGTATTTTATAATCGGGATCTGGGGCGGGGAACAAAGAATTTATGCATCTGTAAAATTTTTCCTTTATACTATGTTCGGCTCTCTGCTAATGCTGATTGCAATAATTTGGCTGGCTGTAAATTCAGTTTCTGTCCTCGGACATTTTTCAACTGATTTGGTGGAGCTTTATTCAGCAGCACCATCCTTTGAACAATCTTTGCAGATGTGGATGTTTTTCGCATTCGCATTTAGTTTTGCGATCAAAGTTCCGCTTTTCCCTCTGCATACCTGGTTGCCGGATGCACACGTTCAAGCCCCAACAGCAGGCAGCGTAATTCTTGCCGGCGTACTACTTAAAATGGGAACATACGGTTTGCTTCGATTTTGTTTGCCGTTATTTCCTGATGCAAGTGTGAAGTTTGCTCCATACATTGCTGTGCTTGCTGTTATTGGCATTATTTATGGGGCTTTGGTTGCAATGGTTCAGCGCGATATGAAAAAACTTGTTGCGTTTTCATCCGTGGCTCATCTGGGTTTTGTTGTACTGGGTATTTTCGCCGTTACACAGGAAGCAGTGCAAGGGGCAATTATTCAAATGATAAACCATGGTCTTTCTACAGGAGCTTTGTTTCTTCTGGTAGGAGTTATTTACGAACGAACTCATACAAGAGAAATTTCCTATTATGGTGGAATTGCTAAAATAGTTCCTTTATTCTCTTTCGCTTTAATGTTTGCCTCTTTATCATCTGTGGGGCTGCCGGGGTTGAATGGATTTGTTGGAGAATTTTTAATCCTTTTAGGTTCATTCAAGTCACCTGTTTTGAATAGTTGGTGGTTTACTGTGTTTGCTTCGTCGGGAGTAATTTTCGCTGCTATATATTTATTATGGATGTACCAAAGAATTGTTTTCGGGGAAGTCACAAACTCGAAATTAAATGATATAGCAGATATGAATAAAAGAGAGATACTCGTGCTTATTCCAATTTTTATTTTCATAATATGGATAGGCATTCAACCAAATACATTTTTGAAAATTTCTGACAAATCAACAAAAAAATTAATACATCAGGTGTATCATCCGATCAATGATGAGTATAAGCCCGTAACAAAAGTTAAATAATAATTAGATTTTTCTAGAAGATGTAAAAAGATTAAAAATTATTGAATATGATAAGCATTGAAGATTTAATTGATACTCTCCCATTGATAATAATATCAGCTGGTATTTTATTGTCAGTGATCATAGAAATGTATTCTAATAAAAGTGAAAATATATTACCCTGGTTTTCCCTTTTTCTGTTTACACTTTCTGCAATTTACTCTTTGTATTCTATTACTTCTGTTTCAGTTGTTTTTCAAAATATGATTAATGCCGGCGGAAACGTTAATCTATTTTATTTTATTTTTTGCTCAGGCTCAGCTATCGTTACATTACTTTCGATTAGTTACCTTAAAAAGTATGGCGCATATTTTGGCGAGTACTTCATTCTCCTACAGACTTCTGTCTTAGGAATGATGCTTATGGCAGCTGCCCGGGACCTCTTTGTAGTTTTCCTCGGTCTTGAAATAATGTCTGTTTCATTTTATGTACTTGCGGGATTAAACGGGAAAAGGTTATCAGCTAATGAAGCTTCACTAAAATATTTTTTACTGGGTGCTTTTGCTACAGGATTCCTCGTCTATGGTATAGCTTTAATCTACGGATCTGTACATACTACTTCAATTCAAATAATCTCGACCAAGTATTCAGATTTATCAGGTAACCTTTTATTCATGGGAGGGATATTACTATTCTTAATTGGATTCTCATTTAAAATCGCTGCATTTCCATTTCACATGTGGGTTCCTGATGTTTATCAAGGCGCACCAACAACCGTTTCAGCATTATTTTCTACAGGAGGAAAGGCTGCGGCATTCAGTGCAATAATGGTAGTGTTAGCAGTTATGTTTAGCGGCAGTGGACAAAATCAATTTACTCCCTACCTTGCAGTGATCGCAACGCTATCAATGCTCTATGGCAGCATAGTAGCTATTGCACAAACTGATATTAAAAGAATGCTTGCATATTCTTCAATAGCCCATGCCGGATATATGATCGTCGGATTAAGTGCAGGGAATGCATTGGGTGTAGCAGGGATAATTTTTTATTTGGCAGCTTATACTTTTATCAACCTTGGTGCATTTGGTGTCGTTTCAATTATTGAAGGTGAAGATGAGAGCAACCTTACAATTGATTCATACAGTGGATTAAATAAAAAAAGTCCGATGCTTGCCGCACTGCTTGCGATATTCATGTTCTCTTTGGCTGGCATCCCTCCCTTTGCAGGATTTTTCGGTAAATAT
Organism: Ignavibacteriaceae bacterium; assembly: GCA_035328465.1. Lineage (GTDB taxonomy): Bacteria > Bacteroidota > Ignavibacteria > Ignavibacteriales > Ignavibacteriaceae > JADJEI01. Next base: position 20,577 of record DAOLIQ010000002.1, read on the forward strand.
TATGTTTTTGTTGCAGCTATAAAGGCAAACCTCACGTGGCTTGCAATACTTGGAGTTATTTCGAGTGCGATTAGTGCTTATTTCTATTTGCGAATTGTTGTACTGATGTATTTCAAAGAGTCAAATTCTGATTTTAATATTGAAAAATCCAACACGGCACAACTTGCAATAATCATTTCTGTTTTATTCGTAGTTTTGTTAGGCGTCGCACCCGGAACTTTAATTGATTTAATCACTTCATTTTTGAAGTGATAAATTATTTTGAAAGAATGATGTTCAAATGATTCCTGTCTATTCAACAAGTCAGGTTCGTGAAATAGATGAATATGCTATCACCCACCTAAAAATTCCTTCTTTAATTTTAATGGAAAATGCTGCCTTAGAAATTTTCCATTTTATTATGAATGCAAATTTTCATTTCGGTATTCATCCTTCTGTTGGAATAATCTGCGGCAAAGGAAATAACGGTGGTGATGGTTGCGCTGTTGCAAGACAGCTGTCCAACGCAGGCTTTAATGTAAAGGTGTTACATACCCATTTAGCCGATCAAATGAGTGCTGATTGTAGAACCAATTTCCAAATTTTACAAAATCTAAAATCAATCAATAAAAATATATCAATAAAAAAAATCAATTCTGTTAAAGATGTTCAATCAATTAGAAATTCCGATCTTATAATTGATGCAGTATTCGGCAGCGGATTTTCGGGGGATCTAAAAGATCCTTACGATAAAATTATTCGCAGGCTAAACGATTTAAAATCCATAAAAATAGCAATTGATATTCCGTCTGGACTAAACTCTGATAACGGATTTACAAAGCTCGCTTTTAAGTCTGATTTTACAATAACTTTAGGTGAACTCAAACAGGGGTTGTTTTTTAATTTTGGTCCGCTATATTGCGGGGAAGTAATAAAAGGTAACATCGGCGTAAGTGAAAAAATTTTTGACAGCATTATTCCTGCTGCTTACTTAATTGAACCTGAAGATGCACTTCAATCCTTACCAGTCAAAATTAAAAATTTAAATAAATACACTGCAGGCAAAGTGCTGACTATCGCTGGGTCTGGAGGATTACCCGGTGCTGCCTCATTAACAGCAAGAGTAGTATTAAAAGCAGGGGCAGGTGCAAGTATTCTTGCTTTCCCCAAATCTGTTAGAAATCTTATTCACAAAAAGCTTTCAGAAGTTGTTGTTCAAATTTATGAAGACGATCGAAGTGAAAATTTTATTGAATCAGCAATCGAGGAATTAGAGGCTAAACTAAATTGGGCTGATGTGGTGGCAATTGGTCCCGGGCTTGGCAGAAGTGAAACTACTCAGGCTGCTATTCTAAAATTCCTCAAACGAAAAAGAAAATATTTATTAGTTATCGATGCTGATGCAATTTATGCTTTGAGCAATAACAAATACAAATTACTTAACCTGAGAAATTCTATACTTACGCCTCACCATGGTGAGTTTTCTAATTTATTAGGCATAAGTGTTTCAGAACTGCAGAAAAACATTTTTAATTATGGCAGGAATTTTTCAAGATCGACTAAATCAATTCTTGTATTGAAAGGTTCACCAACAATCATATTTATTCCATCAGGTGAAGTATTCATTAACACTGTTGGAAATCCTGGATTGGCAAAATTTGGAAGCGGTGATGTTCTTACAGGAATGATAGCAGGAATTTTAGCACAGCATAAAAATACCGAGAAAGCTGCAATTGCGGCAGTTTATTTACACAGTTTAGCTGCTGATATATTAAAGTCAGTGATTACTGAGTACTCTTATAGTGCCGAAGATTTAATAAAGTCAATACCAAAAGCGATAGTGTTCTTAAGGAAATCTCTTGAAATCATTAACTGAGAAGAATAAAAAATCAGTCGTTTATACTTCACTAATTATTTATTGGATAATACTTCTTAGTGCTACTTCTATTCCAGCAGATTCAGTTCCAACCACAGGTGTTAGTGATAAGATTGAACATTTTTTAGCATACTTCATCCTTTCAATTTTATTAGCAAGCACACTTTTCTTCCAAAATAAATTTACTATCCTTAAAAAATATTATTTGCTAAGCACATTAATTATTGCCTCAGTTTACGGTGCGATAGATGAATTGCATCAACTACTGGTTCCGGGAAGAAGTTGTGAATTACTTGATTGGTTATCAGATATCGGGGGAGTGATGCTCGGAATAATTTTTGTTAGAACTATATTAAAAAAATTTTTGATGAATTATTCTGATTCAAGGAACCTTTCGTAAAAAATATTGTTCAAGATCGAAACAAATAATAGTTGATTTGAACAGTAAATTAATTGAAGAGGTTCAATTATGACATATATAAAATCACCTAAAGCGGATTTACGATCAAAATATTTGAAGTACCTTCAAATCTCATTTATTGTTTCGCTTCTGCTTTTGATAGCTGCGTTTAAATATTTTCCTGAAGTAAATATGCGTAAACGTGCTCCAAATAATTCTCAGGAATTATTCATTGTCGAAAATATTCAGCAAACGACACAAGAAACCAAACTGCCACCTCCCGAAAAATCACCCATTTTAATTGAAACAATACCTGATGAACTTCTCGAAGATATTGAGATTAATTCAACTGAAATTAATTTGAACTTACAATTAAATTCACAACCCCCACCAGTATCGGATAAACACAGAGCGATTGAGGAGGAAGCGGATTATATTTTTGAGTTTGTTGAGCAGTTACCTGAACCAATTGGTGGAATAGCGGCTATCCAAGATCGAGTAGTCTATCCTGAATTAGCTATTCGTGCTGGCATTGAAGGTAAGGTGGTAGTAATTACACAAATTGATGAATTTGGAAATATAATGAGTGCACAAATCCTCAAAAGTCTTGGAGCCGGTTGTGATGAAGCAGCGCTTACGGCTGTTTTGAACACCAAGTTTTTACCCGGAAAACAGAGAGGTAAAGCTGTTAAGGTTGAAATGAAAATCCCGGTGATTTTTAAACTTCAGTCCGTAAATTGATTTTTATATCAATTTTGGGAACAAAGTAAAAAATATTTTGTTAAAAGAATAAAAAGTTGTTTGACATGAGTAAGATGATTTCTTAACTTGAACTACTAATTTTAAGCCTTTAAGGAGATTTAACAATGGCATTGAAAAAATATTTCAAAGCAGATTTAAGAGCAAAGTACTCAAGATATTTTGAAATATCACTGATTGCTTCGCTTGCTTTATTAATTTTTGCCTTTAAGTTTTTTCCCAAATTTGATGGAAAAGAAATAAAAGTTGATGGGCCGCAAGAATTATTTACAGTTGAAGATATTCAACAAACTAAGCAGGAGAATAGGCCTCCCCCTCCTCCCAAACCACCTATCCCGATTGAAGCACCGTCTGATGAAGTACTTGAAGATATTGATATAGGTAGTACAGATATTGATATTAATGCTAATGTAGAAGCTCCCCCTCCGCCTCCAAAAGAAGAAAAGAGAGTTGTAGAGGAAGAGCCAACATACTTTGTCGCAGTTGAAGAAATGCCGGAACCGATCGGCGGAATTTCTGCCATCCAGAGTAAAATTGTTTATCCTGAAATTGCAAAACGAGCAGGAGTAGAAGGGAAAGTGTACGTTCTCGCTTTTGTAGATGAGAATGGTAATGTAACCGATGCAAAAATTATTAAAGGACTTGGGGCAGGCTGTGATGAAGCAGCTCTTGATGCTGTTAGGAAAACTAAATTTAAACCTGGTAAGCAAAGAGGAAAGCCAGTAAAGGTACAGGTTTCAATCCCGATTGTGTTTAGGCTTCAATAGTTTTTAAGGCGTCCACGAGACGCCTTTTTTATTTGTGATTTTTTATAAAGCACAACGATGAGGATTGTGATTCTGTCTTTGTATAGATTGGTAATTTATTTAATTTTAGACCAATCAAATTTCCAATTAATCATTTAACCGCCTGAAAAATTATTTTCAATGGTTCTTTCAAAATTTAACTATTCGATGATAAAATTCTCATTCATGCTGCAATAAAAATGAAAAAGTTTTTTATCACATTTTCTATGTCCACGCTTTTGCTGCTTCAGTTGTTCTTCTTGTATTTTATAAAGTATTCAACCCTTCAACTGCCACTTAGTCATTTTACATTTTTAACTATCGGTAATTTCATAAATCTATTCAGTACTTTGTTACTAGTTACAGGATTCATAGTTTTTGTTTATTCCGGTACTAAGAAGGAATCTGAGCAATTTCTTTATTCATTTACCATCATTCTGATATTCTTACTTTCGTTGGCTGCATTTTCGACCCAGATAAAAATTCCTTTTAATGATGTTTATTTATTGACTCAAACATTGGATAAAATCATAATAGCCGCATTGTTTGCATTCTACCAGTTTTTTTTATTTTATTTTGGAATGTTTCTCTGGATGAAGATTATCGGAAGGAAAGAATTAGTTGCTGTGTATAGTTTATTTAATACAGGTGTTATATCAATTATCATAATAATCATTGGGTTTATATATGTATCAACTTTCACACAGGCTAAAATAAATTTATCAGAAGGTCAAAATAAAAAGCATAGAATTGGGGTGGTGTTAGGTGCAGCCGTCTGGTCAGATAACCAACCCAGCCCGAGTCTAAAGGCACGAGTGGATAAAGCAATACAATTGTTTAGTGACAAAAAGATTGATCTGATTCAGTTAACAGGCAGCAACGCTCCCGGTGAATTAAGCGAGGCTGATGTTGCGTTCGATTATATTACCGAAAATGGGATCAACCCTAAATTTATATGGAAAGAAAATCGAACCACTTCGACACTTGAGCAGATAAAGTTTATTAGAAGTGAAATACTTACCAGGAAGGATGTGGAAGAAATTACGATTATTTCTGATACATATCATCTGCCAAGAGTGATGGAGATAGCTAACTTCTTTAAATTGAAAGTCAATGTTGTCGCCTCTGATATTGAATTTAAGTTTGAAAGTAAAGCTCAGAATCAAATCAGAGAGACAATTGCAATAATAATTTTCTGGCTGTTTGGTTTGTAAAAGTTCGTTCATAAAATCAAAAAATAAAATGAATAAAATATCTAAGAGAAGATTTATCAGGGAAAAAGTATTACAGATATTGTATGCTTATGAATTAAATAATCAATCACTTAGTGAAACAATGAATCTGATTTTAAAAGAAATTAAAGATAAGAAGGAAAGGGAATTTGCAGAATTACTCGCTTCACGTGTAATAACGAATAAAGCTGAAATAGATAAAAAAATTAGTCTTTGTGTTGATAATTGGGAAATGAGCCGCGTTGCTCTCATTGACAAATTACTTCTGCGAATGGGGCTGTGTGAAATTCTATATTTCCCGGATATACCGCCAAAAGTCTCTATTAATGAAACTATCGAAATCGCAAAAGCGTTCAGCACTGCTGGAAGCGGGAAGTTTATCAATGGAATACTTGATGCAATTTTATCTGATTTGAAATCTCATGATATTTTGCAAAAAGAAGGAAGGGGTTTAGTAGAGGAATCGATTAAAGATCACCGAAAAAAAAATAATCAATGAAAGAACGAAGTAAGATTTTTGTATGGTCGCTCTTTGATTTTGCCAATACTTCTTTTTCCATCGTTGTTGTCACTTTTCTTTATGCGGTTTACTTTAAGAAGACAGTAGCACAAGGATTACCAATTGGTGATCTTTACTGGAGTGTTGGAACAAGCTTGTCAATGATCATTACTGCCTTTATTGCTCCTGTGCTCGGTGCTATTGCTGACTACTCAGCAGGTAAAAAAAGATTTCTTCTCTTCTTTACCATTCTTTGTATTTTTAGCACTTCATTGCTCTACTTTGTTGATGAAGGACAAGTTTTTTGGGGGGTGCTAATTTTTGTTTTAGCGAATGTCGGTTTTGAAGCAGGTCTGGTTTTTTATGACGCCTTTCTGCCGGAAATAACCTCACCAAAAAATTATGGACGGGTCAGCGGTTACGGTTTTGGGATGGGGTACCTTGGATCTCTGGTAACTCTTGCTATTGTTTATCCTTTTATTCAAAGTGGAAATATTACAACGACTTTTCCTGTATCGGCAGCTTTTTTCCTGCTCTTTTCTTTACCCTTATTTCTTTTTCTCAAAGATTCCAGGGTTGAAGTTCAGAATAAACAATCTTATTTGAAGATTGGCATCTCGAGAGTATGGACTACGATTACTCACCTGAAAAATTATAAAAATCTTGCAATGTTCCTGCTTGCTTATTTTTTTTATATCGAAGGTGTTAACACTGTAATTTTTTTCTCAGGGAATTATGCAAGTACAACACTCGGATTCTCTAATTCTGAACTACTGATTTTTTTCCTGACAGTTCAGACTACTGCTATCGTCGGCTCGGTTATTTTTGGAATTCTGGCGGACTCAATCGGACAAAAAAAGGTTATTGTGATTTCACTGCTAATGTGGCTGGCAACTGTATTGCTTGCATTTATTATCGAAGATAAAGGTGGGTTTTATATTGTTGGATTAATTGCCGGAAGTGCGATGGGTTCAAGTCAGTCAGCTTCGCGGAGTTTAATGTCTAAGCTGACTCCCCCCGATCGGAAAACCGAGTTTTTTGGATTTTATTCTTTCTTCGGGAAAAGTTCAGCGGTGATCGGACCGCTGGTATTTGGATTAGTAAGTTTCCTTTCGGGCAATCAACGACTAGCGATTATCTCGATTGGAGTTTTTTTCCTTTTGGGACTTCTGATTCTATCTAAAGTAAAAGAATAATAGACATCCTAACTTTTTATAAGATAAATCGGTCTTCCAATTAATTTGCTTTTATTCCACTCGAGAGTTTCTGTTTGTTTCATCTCTCTTTTATCACATTGTTCGTACATACAAAATTTGCAAAGTGCAGGGAGGCAGTAATCAAAGTGAATTTTTAGTTGCAGTCTTGGAAATTTCTTCAGCAGTAATTCTTCAATTTCATTTTCTTCGGTATGTGATTCTCTGATAGAAAAATAATAAGGCATAATCAAATGAAAATCTAAAAATATTTTATCGCCCGAAATCCAAAAACGCAACTCGTGAATATCAATCCAATAAACTTTTTTAATTCTAATAAGCTCATCCGAAATTTCTTCAAGCATCTTAATATCCATCTCATTCATTAACCCACCCACAGATTCTCTCATAAGTTTGAAACCTGTAAACAAGATATTCAATGCAACCCCAATAGCAAAAATAGGATCGAGCATTGTGTAGTTGGTTATCATCACTAAAATAATTCCAACTAATACCCCGATGCTCGTAAATGAATCAGTCAGAACATGCTTCCCATCTGCAACAAGTGTGAGTGAATTTGTTTTTTTCCCCATCCTTATAAGATAATACCCAAGTATAAAATTTATTATACCTGCCGCCGCAATCACAATTACACCTAAATCAAGACTCTTTAAAACCGATGGAATTAGAATAGCTTTTACGGATTCAAATATTATATAGAGGGCGGCGAATACAATTAAAAATCCTTCAATACCGGCGGAAAAGAATTCCACTTTGCCGTGGCCGTAAGGATGTGATTCATCAGGCGGCTTTGAGCTAAGTATTATGCTGTAGAGTGCAATTGATGTCGCTATTACGTGTACAACTGATTCGGCAGCATCAGAAAAAATCGCTTCGGATCCTGTAATAAAATATGCGCCTGATTTAGCGATGAACATTCCAACACCCACCGATAGCGAAATGTATGCGGCTTTTTTTCTAAGTTTTATTTCTTCCTGCATTATCTTCCCCGAATAAAAATTAATTCTATATTGATTTTAAGATTTTTGCTGCTTGAATTAATACCTCATCCTTTTTAGCAAAGCAAACACGGATGAGTTTTTGTGAATTATATTTCGAATAAAATGGTTGAAGCGGGATAACAGCAACACCAATTTCTTTTGTGATCCATTCTGAAAAATCCATATCACTTTTATCTGAAATAAGCGAATAGTCGAGAAGTTGGAAATATGTACCACTCGCCGGTTTAGATTTGAATCGTGATCCGCTGATAGATTGTAAAAACAGATCTCGTTTCTTTTGATAAAAATCATTCAAGCTTAAATAATTATTTTCATTCAGAAGAAATGTAGAGTAAGCATGCTGCACCGGGGTATTAACGGCAAAAACGATGAACTGATGTATCTTCCTGAATTCATTCGTCAAATCTTCAGGGGCGCAGCAATATCCAACTTTCCAACCTGTTGTGTGAAATGTTTTTCCGAATGATGAGATAACAAAGCTTCTTTTTTTTAATTCAGCCGAACTGCTAATACTAACGTGATTCATTCCATCAAAAGTAATGTGCTCATAAACTTCATCACTTATAATGAAAATATTCGTCCCATCAGTTATTTGCTCGAGCATTTTAATATCATCTTCGTTAATAATACTGCCGGTTGGATTGTGAGGCGAATTGATTATTATCGCTTTTGTTTTCCTGCTAATCTTTTTTCTTATATCACTCCAATTGATTTTGAATTCGCCGGCAGTCATTTCTGAATAAATTGGTACCCCGCCGTTTACAACTACCGCAGGCACATACGAATCATAAGCCGGTTCGAAAATTATCACTTCATCACCGGAGTGAATGACCGCTGAGATAGCAGTATAAAGAGCTTGCGTTGCACCTGCAGTGATGGTTATTTCTGTTTCAAAATTATAATGTGCCTGATATTGTTTTAATATTTTATCTGAAATAATTTTTCTAAGTGAAGGTAATCCCGGCATTGGCGCATACTGGTTCATTCCCTCTTTCATAAATTTATGAACGAGTTCGATTAGTTCTTCGGAACAATTAAAATCAGGAAAACCCTGCGAAAGATTAATAGCTTTATATTCAGCCGCCATCTTTGACATTATTGCAAAGATACTTATCCCGGTTGAGGGAAGTTTAGACTGAATAGAAATATTTTGCTTAATCATATTTAATTTATTTGAAATATATTCTCAGAAGGACGAAGGTTATTATAAATATTTTTTAATTGATCATAAGCAAAACGATTACCACGATGTGCGGCGTATCTGTAAAGTTTGACAGCTTCGGCGATATTTTGTTTTACAAACTTTCCGGTCTGATAACAATAAGCGAGCGTAACCTGAGCAAGAATGGATCCTTCATCATTCAATGTATTTAAATCATTTAAAAGATTATCAGCAGAAATTGAAATATCGTCAAATACAACTGCGGCAATCAAACGCACTTCAGCTTCTTTGTTACCTAAGGATTTTGCTTTATGCCAAATAGTAATTCCCTCTTGTTTACTTTCATCAGAATATTTTCCGGTGTAAGTGATCAGACCAAGCTCAACAAGTGCAGGAAAATAATTGCGGTCAGCTGATTTTGTTAATAAATTTATCGCATCTTGAATTGCGATTGATTGATCAAAACCAAGCGATGATAAAGCGTACCATACATACATTGCTTCAGCATCCTGTTTATCAGATCTAAGTTGAACAAGTTTTAACAAATTCTTATTTGTGCTCAACTGCCACAGAAGATACAGCCCTTTGGGTGAATCAAGACGTGCAGCCCTGATGTAATATGCAGCTGCAGCTATTAAATTTTTTGGATAATGAATTCCCGATTCATAAAGCCTTCCGAGAATTACCATTGCTTCCGGGTTTCCGAACTCAGAGGACTTTAATAAGTAAGCGATTTGATCTCTATCAAAATTTAATGTTGAGTCAGAAAAATTGAGTGAATCTCTTAGTGCATCGGGAAGGGAGGAGGTCAAATCTTCTAATAGCATTTCATTGGTAACATTGACTGTAGTGTCGTTGGTCGTTTCAAAATTAATAAAGACGAGACCGAGATTTGATGAAATATCATTATCTATTTTTTTGTCTGCCAGGTCCGTTTCAGATAAAGTTGATGGGATATATTCTGTTGAATCTTGTGGTGTATACTTTTTTAATATCTCAGGAATAATTTCTTTAGCCGGTTCAAACCCTGCATCGGAAGATTTTTTAATCCAATAATAAGCCTCTGCCCAATTAGCTTTTACAACTAAATCATCGGTATAAAATATTCCCAAAATATGTTCAGCCGCAGGCATACCACCTATTGCAGCGAATCGAAAATATTTAAACGCTTCGAATGGATTCCAATCAACACCCCACCCGTTTAAGAGTAGTATGCCGTAGTTGAATTGCGCCGCAGTAAGTTCTTTATCGGCAGCTTTCCTAATCCAGTAAGCACCTTTTACAGTATCGGCTGCAATACCTTCGCCGAGCAAATATCTTATTCCAAGTTCGTGTTCTGCAAAAGGATCTCCGCTGTTGGCGGCTTGTATTAAATGAAATTGCTGCCAAAGTTGATATGATGGATCGGGCTGGTAGAAAAAATTCCTTCGCTCAAAAATATTTTTGTTTTTAAATGCGAGACTTTGAGTGCTGTCTTGAGCAAGCGATAGAGATGATAAAATGAATATCAGTAAACAGATATTTCGGAAATAGTGAAAGGCAGCCGGAAACAATAATTAATCCATTTTTTTTGAGTGAATAAATAGTTAAACATTAACGAAATCACAAGTGATTTTCAAATGGCAAGTCAAAAATATAGAAGTATTGAAAGTGTTATAGTGGAATTCTTTATCCTTTTCACAATTTTGGTTCACACAGCCATAGGCGCGACAGTAAGTATGGAAGCATTTTCCTCAATGGACTCTTATCGCAGTAGAGTATGGGAGAAAGATTAAAGATGTTATTTAATTAAAATAATTTTTTGTTTAATTATTATTGACAAGTTCCGAAGTAAGTTAAAAGTAAGTAATTATCATTTCTTCAAAAAATATTTCTTCATTGGTTTAAAGTAAAATTCTTTCCATCCATTTTTATAATTGTCTGACTGCCCGTCGGGAATTTTGGAATGGATCAATGTGAGCATAGTCCCTCTTGGATTTTTGGAGAAAAATATTTCAAGGAGAGAATCAGGTGCATCGTCAGGGAATTCAGTTGTCCGCCAGCTTTGAACAATTCGTTTATAAGGTTCAAGTTCTAAATTCCTGCCGCTGATGTAACCGTCCCATACTTTAAATTTACCACCGACCTTTGGATTGATCTTTGCTTTGCCTCCTGTGAAGGCAGAATGTTTTTCACTATCAAGCCAGGCTTCGTATATTGTTTTTAGGGATGTGTTAAACGTTGCTGAAATTTTTATTGTTTTTTCCATAAAGAATTTCTTTTGTCATCAAGTTATTCAACTTTTCTTAAAAAAGCACTAAGGGAAAGAATTATTTTTCAATTGAATGTCTTTCAAAATTGGAAATTAAGCTAAATCTGTTCTATATTTGTTTACAAAAAAAACAAAATGGCATCACGAAAAAAAGTAAAACTAATCTTTGTAACCGGCGGCGTCGTTTCCTCATTAGGAAAAGGAATAACTGCCTCATCTCTCGGACTTCTTCTTAAACAGCGCGGCTTTAAAGTCACGATTCAAAAATTTGATCCATACATAAATGTTGACCCCGGAACTATGAGTCCGTTTCAGCATGGTGAAGTTTACGTAACTGATGATGGTGCTGAGACAGATCTCGACCTTGGTCACTACGAACGATTTCTCGATGTAGGTATGACTCGCGCAAACAATACCACAACAGGTCAAGTTTACAATGAAGTTATCACTAAAGAGCGAAGGGGGGATTTCCTTGGAGCAACTGTACAGGTTATTCCGCACATTACCGACGAAATAAAACACCGGATGACAAAACTTTGTGAACTTGGTGAATACGATATTATAATTACTGAAATTGGCGGAACAGTCGGTGATATCGAAAGTCTTCCTTTTATTGAAGCGATGCGTCAGCTTATGATGCAGTTTGGAAGAGTAAATACGATGAACATTCACGTAACTCTTGTTCCATATATTGCTTCAGCAGGTGAAGTGAAAACAAAACCCACACAGCACAGTGTAAAAAACCTTCTCGAACTCGGTATTCAACCTGACGTTTTGATTTGCCGTTCTGAAGCTAAACTTACAAAAGATTTACGGGATAAGATAGCTTTGTTTTGTAACATTGATTCTCGCGCAGTTATTTCAGCCTATGATGTCTCCTCGATTTATGAAGTTCCTTTGGTATTGCTAAGAGAAAAGCTGGATCTAATAGCTCTAAAAAAATTACACCTCCCCGATAAAAAAATTAAAATTGATGAATGGGAAATCTTTGTTCAGAAAGTTAAATCACCGACTCAAACGGTTGAAATTGCATTGTGCGGTAAATACACTGATCATCTTGATGCATATAAAAGTATAATGGAATCTTTCGTCCACGCAGGTGCAGAGAATGATGCAAAAGTAAAAGTCAGGTTAATAAGTGCAGAAAAACTCGAGACAGAAGATGTTCATTCTTTATTGAAAGGCGTGCAAGGAATTCTTGTACCGGGGGGTTTTGGTGAACGCGGTATTGAAGGTAAAATTTCTGCTGTAAAGTATGCCCGCGAAAATAAAATTCCATTCTTTGGAATATGCCTGGGTATGCAGTGCGCAGTAATTGAGTTTGCAAGAAATGTTTGCGGTCTTGCCAAAGCTAACAGTTCAGAATTCAAAAAAAATAATTATTCTGTTATTGATTTAATGCCCGATCAGAAAAATATAAAGAATATGGGCGCAACAATGCGGCTGGGTGCTTATCCCTGCACTCTAATGGAGGGGACAAAAGCAAAGCAGGCATATAAATCAGAATTTATTTCCGAGCGTCATCGTCATCGGTACGAGTTTAATAATAAATTCAGAAATTTGCTTACGGAAAATGGATTGGTTTTGAGCGGCTTATCACCCGATAAAGAACTTGTTGAAATAACTGAGCTTCAAGATCATCCATGGTTTCTCGGCTGTCAGTTCCATCCGGAATTAAAATCGCGCGCAACAAAAGCTCACCCACTATTTAGAGAGTTTGTTCGCGCATCGTTAAAGTATTCGAAAGAAACTTGATTATTCATAATTGTAGTTTCGTTTAAAGTGACAAAATTCATTCTTACATACTCTCTGAGATTTTTTTCGGTATTCATTCTTACTTTTCTTCAGCCAACATCAGCACAATCGGAAATTCCATCGTTAGTAAAAAAGGGATTAGATAATTGCTACAGCTTTCAGTGGACGTCTGCAGAAAATATTTTTTTAAATCTCCAAAAAAAATATCCCGATAATCCTGCCGGCTATCATTATCAATCGGAAATTTATCTGTGGTATTATCTTGGTACAAAAAATAATGAAGACTTAAAATCTTTCACTCATTATTCCGATTTAACAATTCAGAAGTGTGAAAATGAATTGGATAAAAATTCGGATAATTCCGAAATTCTTTATCTACTTGGAATGAATTATACGTTGAGGGCAATAGCATTTACACAGGCAGAAAGCTATCTTGATGCCGCGTGGGCAGCCAAAAAATCAGAATCAAATCTTTCTGAATGTTTGGAGTTGAATGATAAAAAATATGATGTATATCTCGGACTTGGGTTATATAATTTTGCTGTTGCTCAAATCCCGAAAGCATTTTCGTGGGTATTAAACATTGCAGGGTTTAGCGGTGATGAGGAAAAAGGTTTTCAATATTTGAAACTTGCTTCGGAGAAAGGCGAAATTGCAAGGGTAGAGGCAAAGTATTTTTACTCTCAATTACTTTCTGAAGTAATAGGTGATTACAAAACGGCTGATTTCTATTTAAAAGATCTTTCCAAAAGATATCCGGAAAACTTATTGTTCAATTATTCGCTTGCTTCGAATCTTATAAAGCAAAAAAGACCTGCTGACGCTAAAAATATTTTAAAAACTATTCTTGCAAGTAAGGATAAAAAATTTGTTCAACTAATTTCTTTCAGCAATTTTCTGCTTGGTGATGTTTATTTCAAATTAAATGATTTTAATAATTCGATAAATTATTATGATATGTTTATTGCATCAACCCGTGACAATGATTATACCGGCATAGCTAATTACAGAGCTGCTATAAGTCTGGAATTCATTGGCAGGAATAACGATGCAGCTGCGAAATTTAACAAAAGCGGGCGGGGTAATATGGATTTAGACGATGACATTTATGCTAAAAGGCGGGGGAAATTATTTTCAAGCAGGAAAATTTATAACGATGAGCTTACACTGATCAGATTATCGAACTTAGTTGAACAGGGCAATTTTAAGGCTGCTGTTGATTCCATTAATTCTTATTTGCAATATGTGAAAAGTGAACCGTTAATGTGTGAAGCGAATTTTTATCTTTCTGAATCGCATTATCAGCTTGGAAATTATAACGAAGCTTTGCGAAACGCTGCCGAATCTCTGCATCTAAATTGTTCCGAAGAAAAATGGATACACCCGTTTGCGGCTTATACTGCTGCAAGAAGTTTAATTAAACTTGGAAAGTTTGACGAGGCAAAAAAATATATCGAAAAGGCAGAAGATTTTTCTGATTACGACTATAAAAATAGATTGGAAAATTTTTTGCAAGTTTTATACAAAGAGATAAATAACTAACCATTCGTCCTGAAAAATATTTTTTAATGAGGAAATTATGTCAGATAAATTAATTGAATGCGTTCCAAATTTTTCTGAAGGGCGCGATAAAAACATCATCAAACTAATCACAGACGAAATCGAAAAAGTTGAAGGTGCAAAGCTTCTTGATGTTGATCCCGGCCCTGATATGAATAGGACGGTAGTAACCTTCATCGGCTCTCCGGCAGCAGTTGCAGAAGCAGCTTTCAATTCGATTAAAAAAGCTGGAGAGTTAATTGATATGTCTAAACATCACGGATCTCACCCAAGGATGGGGGCGACAGACGTTTGTCCTTTTATCCCTGTAAATGGAATTACAACAGAAGAGTGTATTGAATTATCAAAAGCTGTAGCAAAGAGAGTCGGAGAAGAGCTCGGAATACCGGTTTATCTTTATGAAAAGTCTGCTTCCAAACCTGAAAGGAGGAACCTCGCATTCATCAGGCAGGGGGAGTATGAAGCGCTTCCCGAAAAATTAAAAATGCCGGAATGGACACCTGACTTCGGTCCAGCGGAATTTAATTCAAAGGCTGGTGCTACAGTGATTGGCGTTCGCGAATTTTTAATCGCTTATAATATAAATCTCAATACACGGGAAGAAAAGTATGCAACAGATATTGCATTCGAACTTAGGGAGAAGGGAAGATCTGCACGAAGGAAAAGTGACAGTCCATTTTATTTTAAAAACGATGACATTATCAAATATAAAGCAGGTGAATATCCATGCGGTAATGAAGATGAGTTTGTTGGTAAATCTATTGAGGAAACTATTAAACATTGTGCTGAAGTTCATAAGTATAATTTGAAAGAACTTTTGGAATTAAATGGCATTGATCCAGCTAATGCGGCTGGTCAATCTGTTAAAGTTCCAGGTAAGTTTAAAAACTGTAAAGCGATTGGGTGGATGGTTTCGAAATATAACCGTGCACAGATTTCTATTAATCTAACCGATTACAAAGTTACTTCAATGCATCATGTACTTGAAGAAGCACGAAGACTTGCAGAAAAAAGAGGAATTGTTGTAACTGGCAGCGAGATTGTTGGGATGGTTCCGTACGCTGCATTGCTTGAATCGGGGATTTATTATTTGAGACTGCAATCACGATCAGCAGGAATACCCGCAAAAGATATTCTGGAAACAGCGGTTCAATCGCTTGGATTAAGGGATGTCGCTGATTTTAAAATAGAAGATCGTGTGCTCGGACTTCCTAAAAATTCTACTGAAGCACTAGTCGAAATGAAAGTCACTGATTTTGTTGATGAAGTCTCGCGTGAATCACCAGCGCCAGGCGGGGGATCAATTGCCGCACTCGCCGGTGCGCTTGGCGCAGCCTTATCTTCGATGGTTAGTAATCTGACTGCTAATAAACGCGGAAGCGAATCTGTTGATGGAATTCTAAATGAGACTGCTGAAAAATGTCAAATTATAAAAGCAGAATTATTAAATGCGGTGGATGAAGATACAAATGCATTTAATTCTTACATGGATGCGCGAAGGCTCCCAAATAAATCACCCGAAGAAAAATTATTGCGGAAGGAAGCAATGCAGTCAGGCTTAAAGCAGGCAATTCAAGTACCACTGAGTACAGCTCAGAAAAGTTTAGAGGCTGTTAAACTAGCTTTAATAGTTGCCGAGCTTGGCAATCCAAATTCAATTACAGATGTGGGAGTGGGTGCACAGATGGCTTATGCCGGAGTGGTTGGCGGAATTTATAATGTGCGTATAAATTTGAAAGATATTGACGACAAAGATTTTGTGAACAAGATGAACTCCACTTGTTCCATTTTAAAAAGTGAAGCTGAAAAATATTTATCAAAAGTGGAAGAAGTGGTTGAATCAAAAATGAAATTTTAATTCACTTTAAATATGAATTTGAAGGAGAAGCTGGACAATCATTATAGAAATTTCGATAAGTCGAAAATCTCCCCTGATCCTCTGCAGTTTCTTCATCTTTTTAGTGATGAAAGAGATATCGAAGTTGTCGGGTTTATCGCTTCAATATTTGCTTATGGAAATGTTAGACAAATAGAGAACACCCTCAAAAGGATTATGGGGATGTTTGAAGGGGAGCCTTTTTTATTCGTTAAAAATTTTTTAATTAAAAATAATAGTCCGGATTTTAGAAATCTCAAGCATAGATTCTATACAGAAGATGATATTGTAAAACTTTTTATAGTTTTTGCCAAAGAGATTAATCAATTCGGGTCGATAAAAAATATTTTTCATAAAGGCTATACTAAGTCTGATAGAAATATTAAAGAAGGATTATCAAATTTTTCGATTCATTTTTTAAAGTCATTTTATGATTCATTTGGTAAAATAAGCCGAGGGATAAAATTTATGTTTCCACTCCCTGAAAAGAACAGCGCTTGCAAACGAATGAACTTATACCTTCGCTGGATGGTGCGGAAGGATGAACTTGATTTTGGATTGTGGAATGAAATTCCGACCAATAAACTCGTCATTCCTGTTGACACTCACGTTGCAAGAATCTGCAAAGAACTTAAACTTACTTCTATGAATAATGTAAGCTGGAAAATGGCTGAGGAAATCACCGAGAATCTTAAAAAGTTTGATCCTGTCGATCCGGTTAAATATGATTTTGCGATTTGTCATATCGGTATTCGCAAAATGAATTTTTAGCAAAGTATTTAATTCAACCGGATTTTGATTATTTTTAATTCAGTTTTATAACTGTACATTCAATTAAAAATAAATTATTAATCTTTTGTCTAATTGAACGAAGAAAAATTTCCATATCGTTTTTTAATATTCTTTTTTATTGCAGCAATACTTATCTCTATTTCGGGGTATATATATTTTCAGCAGCGTAAAACGGAAATCGAAAAAGAATATGTCAATCAAATCTCCGTGATAAAGGAAATCAAACTTTCACAAATTTCAACCGAACAAAGACAGCGTATAAAACTTATAGAATCGCTGGTCAGTGCCGGGTCTGTAAACGAAATGCTAAAAGAAATATTTACTGCAAAGAAAACGGACAAAGTATTGCAGGAATTTTATCTATGGAGTGAAGAGATTAAAAAAGACTTTGAATTTTATAATATCAGTCTTTTTTATAAAGATGGCAGTTCTGTTTACTCACTTGTGGATCAACATATATTTACTAAGGATTTTCTAAAAGAAGAGCTACGTGAGCTATTTAAAACCGATACATCCTTTACTTCTAATCTTTACATTAGAAATAATTCTAATCTGATTCAGGCAATTGCCTCTCCCATTTTTAATAACAAAAAAATTCTCGGTTTTGTTTGGGTCGAAATATCATTCTTTGAATATTTTGATCAACTCATAAATCTTACCAGCAACAGTAAAGGAACGGTTGAATTTATTTTATCCAAAGCCGATGGATCCTCAGCATTTTATTTAAGAAATTTTATTGAGAATGGACAAAATGTTATTCGAACAATTCCGCTTCAAAAAAACGATAGGGGTAAATTAAAATCGAGTAATAATAATGAAGGCTTTATATCGGATATTTTAATAAAGGGAAGTAAAATATTTGCATCAATTAAAAATATACCGGGCACTGATTGGAATCTAATTGCAACAATAGACGAGGAGCAGGTAACTGAATCAACAAGGTCGGTGGCTTTTATCGCAGTAATTTCAGTTTTGGTATTAATTTTATTTTCTGCTGTTGTTACTTATTTAGTTTGGCGAAAAAGTAAAATTAACTTTACCAAAACGACAAAAGTAATAAAACGCGAGAAAGATATATTAAATGAGCGCTATTCCTCACTAACTAAATATGCAAATGATGCTATACTTACTATTGATTCCGATGGAAAAATTCTGGAGACAAATCAAAAAGCATCGGAGATTTATGGTTACACGAATGAAGAGTTTAAAAATTTAACTTTCAACCAGTTCTTTTTACTTGAAGATTCGGAAAGCAAAAAAAAATTATACTCAAATTCCGCTTCGACTGGTACTTTACTGGAAACTAATCATATTCGTAAAGACGGCACTATATTCCCGGTGGAGATCAGCGCAAAATATATTTCGCAGGAGGGGGCAGAGATTCTTCTTGCAATCGTAAGAGATCATACGGAAAGAAAAAAACTTGAAGACGAACTGATTGCCGCTAAAGAAAAAGCTGAAGAGATGAATAGATTAAAAACTTATTTTCTTTCAAACATCAGCCACGAATTACGTACGCCAATGAGCGGGATTTTAGGGTTCTCCGAAATTCTTTCAAGCGAAGTTGAAAATGAAAGTTTACGGGAGATGGCTGCGCTGATAAATTCAAATGCGAAACGATTGAATGAAACATTAGATTCACTGCTTGATTTATCTATCCTTGAATCAAAAAAATTAAAACTTGATTTCTATCCTGTCTCTTTGAATAAAGTTATCGATACATGCGTTAAAAAATTTTCAAAAGATGCAAAAAATAAATCACTTAAAATTATCTATCATCCGCCAGCCGAAAACCTTTCCGTACGATGTGAGCCGAATATGCTTGTCAAATTATTCAGCAATGTGATTGATAATGCTGTTAAATATTCCGAGAAAGGTGAAATTAATATTGTCGTAAAATCATTAAACGGAAATTGTGAAGTAAATATTTCTGATAACGGAATTGGAATTCAGCCTAACCAAATTGAAAAAATATTTGAGCCATTCAGACAGGGTAGTGAAGGCTTTACTCGTAAGTTCGAAGGGACTGGATTAGGATTGACTATAACAAAAAAATTTGTTGATATTCTTGGCGGCACTCTTAAAATTAAAAGTGAGCCGCAAACCGGAACAACTGTTACGATCCGTCTGCCACTATGTGAGGAAGTGCAATTGGCAGAGTTAAACCAAGAGGAGGTTCAAATTATGGAAGCAAAAAACAACAGAGAAAGTATTCCAACTGTTTTATTGGTTGAAGATGACGATGCTTCAGCAAAGTATGTTAAAATAATTCTTTCAGATAAATATAGACTTGAGGTCGTGAACACCTCTCAAAAAGCAATTACTGCTGTAAAAGAAAAATCCTTCGACGTTATTCTGATGGATATTGGCTTAAGAGGTGATCTCGATGGAATTGCAACTGCCTCGATGATTAGAAAATTTGATAGGTATAAAAATATTCCTATCGTTGCCTTAACAGCTTTTGCTTTAGAAAGTGATAAGGAAAGAATATTAAAGAATGGGTGCTCTCATTTTTTATCTAAACCATTTAAGAAAGAAGAACTTCTTAACCTACTAAATAGATTTGTAGAAAATAATTAGTCTATTTGTTAGTGGTAACTCATTTGAACATAAATTTTAGAGAATTTTTATCTAAACATTTAATAGGGGGAAAAAAATTGTTGAGAATAATCAATAATCCTTCTTAAATTTAGCGCAACGTTTATAAAAAATGTGGTTCTAACCGCAACTATTTTTAGCACACTCAAGGAGTAAAATATGTCTGAACGAAAACCGTTTGTTCCTTTTGTCTCACCTGAAACCAATATGGCGGAGTTTACAATCCGTGCCCTATTAATCGGACTGGTACTTGCCGTTGTACTTGGTGCAGCAAATGCTTACTTAGGATTAAAAGCCGGAATGACAATAGCAGCAACTTATCCTGCTGCAGTTATTGGTATGGCTTTAATCAAGTTAATGAAAGGCTCTATCCTCGAAGAAAACTTTACAAGAACAGTTGGTTCGATAGGTGAATCAATTGCAGCAGGGGCTATCTTCACACTACCCGCATTTTTTATAGCAGGTATCTGGAATCCATTCTTCACTCCTGGAAACTACATGATTTCTGCCGCAATAATGGTAGCAGGTGGTATTCTTGGAATTATGTTTGTTGCATTGCTCAGAAGAGTGATGGTTGAAGATGTTGAATTACCATTTCCGGAATCAGTAGCTGCGGCGGAGATTCACAAAGCCGGCAGACATGGCGGAGGCGGGTCTAAATTTTTATTCAGCGCTATGGGAATTGGGGCTGCAATTCAATCTCTCGGACAGTTTAAATTGTTTGCTGTTGCTTGGGATAAACTTTTTACAGTTGGAAAAGGACATTTACTCTTTAAATCTCCTGATATTAGCCCCGCTTATATTGGCGTTGGATATATCATAGGCCCAAGATTAGCTGCTCTTAATTTTAGCGGCGGCGTTCTTGCTTGGGGTTTATTAACTCCTATGATTGCGTACTTCAAATTTTATGATCAATCTCAATTGCCCGGTGATTTTGATTGGGCAGCTACAATGGTATCAGTTTGGAAAATGTATGTTAGACCAATTGCAATCGGTGGAATGCTTGTTGGGGCAGGTTTTACGCTTTGGAAAATGAGAAAAAGTCTGATGACTGGAATAGCACGCTCAGTTAGTGACGTAAAAAAAGCAGCATCTGGTGACCATGTTGAAATCAGGACTGAAAAAGATATTAACTTCAAGTGGGTTATGATTGGAATTTTAGGAACTGCAATTGCAACTTTTTTTATTTATAATTATTTCGCACAAAATGTGTTGGCTGCTTTAGTTGCAACTGTTGTTATGATAGTAGCAGGATTTTTCTTTGCTGCAGTTTCAGGTTATTTAGTTGGAATTATCGGTTCAAGTAATAATCCTATCAGCGGATTAACATTATCCACACTTGTTGTTGCCGCTATTCTGATGGTCGCTCTTGGGATGAAAGGAACACAAGGTGTTGCTGCTGTGCTTGGAGTTGCTGCGGTAGTTTGTGTTGCTGCTGCTGTTGCAGGAGAAATGCTGCAGGATTTAAAAGCCGGACATATTCTCGGTGGTACTCCCTGGAAAATGCAGCTTGGTGATATTATCGGAGTTGTGGTTGCTGCTTCAATTATGTTCATACCACTTTTAATACTTCACGAAGGCGATATTAAAATGGGGGGGACAGGATTTGGCGGCGATAAATTGCCTGCGCCACAAGCAAGCTTGATGGCAATTCTGTCGCAAGGAATTGTTGCAGGAAATATGGAATGGATCTTAATTTTTGTCGGTATGTTGATGGGTGTTGGTTTTATAATGATGAATGTTAAAAGTCCTATGCTTGTCAGCGTTGGCATGTATCTGCCTTTAGGGACCACATTTGCAATTTTTGTCGGTGGATTAATTAAAGGAATCGTTGAACGAGTTAACGCAAAGAGGAAATTTAATGATGCGCAGAAATCTCGTGTTGAAAATAACGGGATATTGCTGGCTGCAGGATTAATTGCCGGTGAAGCACTTATCGGTCTGCTGTTTGCGGGCTTCGCATTCTTTGAAGTTTCATTGTTCAGTTTCTTCGCTGAACCGTCTTTTATTATAAGTTTAATTGTGCTTGCATTTATCGCATGGCTGCTTGTTCAAATACCTGTCAAGAATGCAGGTAATCCAGATGATCCAGCACCACCGCAAGTTTCTATGTAAAATTGAGATATCATTTTTTGCAATGTCACACTGAGCTTGTCGAAGTGTGACATTTAATTTCTTATGGAATAATTAGCCGTCCTTCGACAAGCTCAGGATGACTTTACTTACATAAATATTGGATTATTAATTACTTTATGGCATTATCATTCAAAGAGAGAAAAAAAATTTTAAAAAGCACTAACACTCTCGATCTTACTCCAATCAGATTACATTCTCAAGAAGAAGATGCCGATGGAATGGTTACAGTGATAATTCCTAAATTTAAGAATAAGTTTATGGTAACATTCCTCTCGCCGAAACTTAAAAGTGATAAGTTCAGAATTAAACTCGATAAATTTGGTTCTGCTGTTTGGCTGATGATAGATAGTAAATCAAAAGTCGAGCAGATAATCAAAGAATTAAAACAGAAATTTGGTGAACAGCTTGCAGAAGCTGATGAGCGAGTAGTTAAATTTATATTTCAATTGTATTCACAAGGATTCATTTCATTTAAAGAAATAAACTAAAAGGAGTCTATTATGGGATCAGTATTAGGTAAGTTAAAACCAGAATTGGTTTGGTATCATTTCGAGGAAATTTGTAAATATCCCCGTCCTTCTAAAAAAGAAGAGAAGATCGCCGGTTATATTGTATCGGTCGGCAAAAGATTAGGTCTTCAAACCGAACGCGATAAATTCGGCAATATTGTTATTCGTAAACCTGCTACACCGGGTTATGAAAATCGAAAAGCTGTAGTTCTTCAAGGTCACATTGATATGGTTTGTGAAAAGAACAGAGACGTTGAACACGATTTTGATAACGATCCAATCTATCCTTACATCGATGGTGATTGGGTAAAAGCGAAAGGTACAACGCTTGGCGCAGATAATGGAATTGGTGTTGCGTGTGCACTCGCAGTTCTTGAATCCAAAGATATTCAGCACGGTCCGCTCGAATGTTTATTTACGCTTGATGAAGAAACCGGATTAACAGGTGCGTCAAGTTTGAAGAAGGGTTTTTTGAAAGCTGATATTCTAATTAACATGGATTCTGAAGAACTTGGTACGATTTTCATTGGTTGTTCCGGTGGAAAAAATACTGCGGCAACTTTTAAAGCTAAGTTGGAAAAAACTCCAAAGAATTATTCTACTTTTGAAATAAAGGTTGGTGGATTAAAAGGCGGGCACTCAGGACTTGAAATTCATGTTGGAAGAGGAAATGCTGTAAAAATACTCAATAGATTAATCTGGAGTTACTCTCAGGAAAATGTAATACGCTTATCAGAAATAAACGGCGGCAACAAACATAACGCAATTCCACGTGAGTCATTTGCGGTAGTTCTCGTTCCCAAAAATGATGAAAAGAAATTGAAAAAATTTGTGACAAAGTATAATGAAACTGTAAAGTCTGAATTCGCTTTTCCGGAGCCGGATTTAAATGTGTCAATAGAAAAACATCCTGCACCGGAAAAGGTAATGGATGAAAAAACTCAGAAGCATTTAATAAATGCTTTGTATGCAGTTCCTCACGGTGTAATTAAAATGAGTAATGATATTCCCGGATTAGTTGAGACCTCGAACAATCTTGCCGTAATTGAAACCGTCGGCAAGAATATTAATATTGTTACGAGTCAGCGCAGTCCTGTTTATTCGGAAAATGTTGATATTACAAATATGGTTACCTCAGTATTTAAACTTGCCGGTGCTGATATAACTTATGGTGATGGTTATCC
>DAOLIQ010000002.1:44244-84907 GCA_035328465.1 Ignavibacteriaceae bacterium
GGACTCGGCGCAGAATCAATGATAGTTGCAATTACAACAATTATTGCACGCTGGTTCAAAGGTAAAGAATTATCATTTGCATTTGGATTAAATCTTACGGTTGCAAGGCTGGGTTCATTTATGGCTCTTAATTCTCCGTCGTGGGGAAAAGGTTTATATGAGTATTGGCAGTCGCCGCTCTGGATTACTGTTGCAGGCGGGGTGTTTGCATTTATTTGTGTTGTACTTTATTTCTTTTTGGATATTTATGCAGCTAAGAATTATGATTTACCAAAAGAAGGTGAACAGGATGCAATTTTACTTTCGGAAATTTTAAGAATAAAAGAAAAGACCCGATGGTATATTTTTTCAGCGTTAGCTGCCGCTGTAATTTTTCTTAGTTATGTCAACAATGACAACTGGGCAATTTATCTGATTGTATTAATTGTTGCAGCATTAATTCTTTTCTTAAAACCAAAATCTTTTTCAACTTCATTCTGGTATATAACTGCACTATGCGTAACATTTTATTCTGCAATGTTTCCCTTTCAAACATTTGCAATTAAATTTTTTCAGGAAGCACACGGAACAAGCAGGGAAGTTGGAGGAAATCTTTCGAGTATATTAACTCTTGCGGCGATGATTTTTACTCCGCTGTTTGGTTTGCTTGCAGATAAGATTGGAAAGCGTTCTTTGTTGATGATGTTTGGTTCGCTGTTAATTATTCCTGTTTACTTGATGATGGCATATAAATTTGGTAAACCGGATGTAATGGGGGATGGCGATTTTATAAACCTGACTTTTTCTTTCTTTGACATCAACGCAGCAATTCCAATTTATTTAATTCTGCCAATGGCAATGATGGGAATCGCTTTTTCCCTTGTTCCAGCAGTAATGTGGCCCTCAGTCGCATTGATAGTTGATTCATCAAAACTCGGAACTGCTTATGGACTGATGACAATGATTCAAAACATTGGTTTGTTTGGATTTAATTTGATGATAGGTTTTGCTAATGATTTTTCAGGTGCAAGTGCTGTAAATCCCGCCGGCTATAATGTTGGAATGTGGATATTCTCAACACTTGGATTTTTTGGATTGATATTTGCTTATCTATTGCGGCGTTCCGAACTCGGCTCAGGCGGTCACGGACTTGAAAAGGGAATGGCGCCCGAAAAGAAGTAAATAAAACATAAAAATAAAGGTGATTTATGAAACGAATGGTTCTTGTCGCATTCCTCATACTTGTGTTGTCGGGCTTTAGCAACATGTCAAAAGCACAGGATGACTGCTGTGGAGTCGGTAGTATTTTTAGTATGCTTGTTCAAAGTGGAATTCAAGGTGGTTACGGTTTACAGCAGTACAGTGCTGCCGGATGGAATCACTATGTTGATGTTTATAACGAAAAAAGGTCTGAAACATTAACACAAAAAATGGATAATTTTGGCACTGCGATGGGCTTCAAAATTGGCGCAAATATTATACGGATACAGCAGGAAGATATTTTGTTTGATGTTAAACTTTCTTATAGTTGGATGAAAGAAATAAATGAGGCTACTGCAGATTTACCAACAGGTGGAAGTGCAAAAAGAGAATACGAACTTAAATTAGGCACCTTCGGTTTTGGCTTCGGAATTTCTTATGTGTTAAACAGGAACTTTGACATAAAAATTTTGGATGCATTGGTTACTTGGACAAGTGCAGATCTAATTGACAAATACACAGATGTTTCTTCAAGTACTGAACTAAAACTTTCTTCACCTGAAAGTTCTGTTGGCGGAAGTTTTGCAAGCGGGTTGGTATTTTACCCACTCCCTCCCTATGTCAGTATCGAAGCAAATGTTGGCTACTCGCTTTTCTCGATTGATGAAATGCGTTTTGATGACCAATCCAGTTTGCAGGTTGATGAAAACACTTCGGAGTTAATGACCAATTTCATTGATGGTGGTGGATTGTTTGCATTTATTCAACTTAATGTAGCTGTTCCTTTTTGACCTGAAATTGACTAACTTAGCATAAGAATTTTCTTCTTATGCTATGTTAGTTAATAAAAATATTTCAATAATTATTCTGATCGCATTACTTAGCCTAATGCCTCAACTTCAGGCTCAGTCATTGGGGTTTGGTTGTCTGGGGTTTGTAGGAGGATTTGCCGGATTTACTTATCAAAATTATGTACCAACAGGCTTGAATGAGTTTGTCACCACATTTAATTCGCAGAACAAATCCACATTAATGCAGCCATTAGATACATTTGGTCAGATAAAAGGATTTCGTGCGGGAATAAATTTATTTAGAGCAAATTTTTCGGGATTTATATTAACCGCAAAAGGATTCTATCAATCGCTTACCGAGGCTCATTCCTCAGTTGAAAAATCTTCCGGGACAAATTCAAATTCAAATTATTCGCTTAAATTAAAAACACTTGGTGTGGGAATAGACCTCGGTGTTTCAATAACTGAAATTCTGAGCTGGAAAGTACTGGACGGATCAATAAATTTCAATAGCGCAGCGTTAACAGAATCTATCAACTCACCCGGAAACAGCACCGAAATTATTTATAAATCCCCCGACACAAAAATTGGATACTCAATTGGCAGTGGATTCATTATTGATGTAATATCTGATTACATAACGGTTGAAGGTTTAGCAGCTTATTCATTTATCAATTTTGACAAACTTCAATCTGATGATGAAAATAAAATTATTTTTAATTCTAATAATTCAACCGATTTAATTGAGGCTGGTGGATTCTCGGCGGTCATTCAATTGAATGTTGGATTTTCTTTATAAAAAAACAAAGAATAATATGAAATTAACAGCCCTTGATAGAGCCTCCCGAATTGCAATTGTTGAATGTATGGGCGCAAAAAACAACGAAAAAATATTAATTATCACCGATAAAGATAAATATGAAATCGGACATAATATTTTTATGAATGCATTAACACTTGGTTTTGAAAGTTTGCTCGTGGAAATTAAACCCGGCAAAGTTAATGGTGAAGAGCCATCTGCCGAAATTGCTGAGCTGATGAAAAATTTTGATATAGTTTTCTGCCCCACTGCTAAGTCACTGACTCACACTAATGCAAGAAGAGAAGCATCAGCAAAGGGTGTTCGCATTGCAACATTTCCGGGTATAACAAAGGAGGTCATGATTCGCGGGATGAATGCTGATTATAAAAAAATTGCTGCTCTGTCAATCAAGCTAAAGGAAATTCTGGAAAATGGAAAACATATCAGAGTAACAGCACCTGCAGGGACAGATATTTCCTTTTCGATTGAAGGTAGAAAATCCTTCGCAAGTAAAGGACTATTTCATGCCAAAGGTGAAAGCGGAAACCTGCCGACCGGTGAAACATTTTTAGCTCCCGTAGAAGGAACTGCTAATGGAATATTTGTTACCGATGGCTCATTTGCAGGATTAGGTCTGATCAAAAATACTAACATCAGTATTAAAGTCGAAAGCGGTTTTGTGACCGATATTAAGGGCGGTGCACCTGCTAAAAAATTAATCAAAATGCTGGACGAAGTTGGGAAAGATGCACGAAACATTGCCGAGTTTGGAATCGGTACAAATGATTCTGCAAAGCTCAGTGGAGTTCTACTTGAAGATGAAAAAGTTATGGGGACAATTCACATTGCACTTGGGAATAATGTTTCTATGGGCGGCAGTGTAAATGTTCCAATTCATTTAGATGGTGTGATAAAAAAGCCAACTGTGTGGATGGATAGAAAAATGCTAATGAAGGATGGAAAACTGCTTGTATAGTTTTACCATTCCTACTCTCCAATCTATTAATAAAGCATTTTATTAAAGTGTGATTTAACACGTGGACATATTTATTAAATTGCATATCAAAACCTCATTGGTTAATTTTCTTTTCAATTTTATTCACTCGGAGTATCAGTTTAGATGTTAAAGTTATTAAAAAAAATATTTGGCGACAAAAATTCCAAAGATGTAAAAGAATTACAGCCAATAGTTGCTGAAATCATAGAAGAATATGAAAAAATAAAATCTCTTTCCGATGAGGAGCTTAAAGGAAAAACAGCCGAATTCAAAGAAAAAATCCAAAATCACGTTTCCGAAACAAAACAAAAGATTGAAGAAATCAAAACCAGGCTTCAGACGGATGAAGATTTTGACAGGCACGGGGCGTATGACGAACTTGATCAGCTTGAAGATCAACTCAATGATCAATACGAGGAAGTGTTAAATGAAATTTTACCAGAAGCATTCGCTGTAATCAAAGCTACTTGTGAGAGATTGGTTGGTAAATCCTGGACTGTAATGGGGAATAAAATTACCTGGGATATGGTTCCATACGATGTACAACTTATGGGCGGGGTAGTTTTGCATCAAGGAAAAATTGCAGAAATGGCTACCGGCGAAGGTAAAACTCTTGTTGCAACTCTGCCTATCTATCTTAATGCTCTTACAGGTAGAGGTGTTCACTTAATCACTGTAAATGATTACCTCGCTCAGCGCGACAGCGAATGGATGGGAGAAATATATAAATTTCATGGATTGACTGTCGGGTGTATTATAAATACAATGGATACGAACCAGAGGAAATCTCAGTACGCTTGTGATATTACATACGGAACAAATAATGAATTCGGGTTTGATTATCTCCGTGACAATATGGCTGGTGATAAAGAATTACAGGTTCAACGAGGGCATAACTATGCGATTGTAGATGAGGTTGATTCCGTTCTAATAGACGAAGCGCGAACACCGCTTATTATCTCCGGTCCGGTTGATGTTGATGATCATAAATACAATGATATGAAACCGCGTATTGAAAAGTTATTTCGCTTACAAAAAACTCTTGTTGCTCAAATAGTTCAACAGGCAGAGGAAATCCTGGCGCGCGATGGCGAGAACAGTGCTGAAGCAGGGGTACTGCTATTGCGTGCATCACGCGGACTCCCAAAACATAACAGACTTGCAAAACTTCTTAGTGAACCAGCATATCGTAAACTATTACAGCAAACTGAGTTGGAATATCTTCGTGAAAAAGCTAAGAATATGTACATAATCGATGATGAACTTTATTTCGTTATTGATGAAAAGAACAACCAAATTGATATCACTGAAAAGGGGAGGGAAGAGCTTGCACGGGGAAGTGGAATAGAAAAAGAATATTTTGTTCTGCCCGACCTCGGAACTGAAATTAGCAAGTTTGAACATGATCCGTCTTTAACTGTTGAAGAAAAGATTCGCAGGAAAGATGCACTCTATAGTAAATATTCTGAAGCCAGCGAAAGAATCCATACTCTAAATCAATTATTAAAAGCATATACTCTTTTTGAAAAAGATGTGGAATATGTTATCACCGAAGAAGGAAAAATTGCAATCGTCGATGAATTTACAGGTAGAGTTCTGCCAGGCAGACGCTATTCCGATGGACTTCACCAGGCAATTGAAGCAAAAGAAAATGTAAAAGTTGAAAGAGATTCTCAAACGCTTGCTACAATTACACTCCAGAATTATTTCAGAATGTACAAAAAGCTTGCAGGTATGACAGGTACTGCAGAAACAGAAGAATCAGAGTTTTTTGAAATTTATAAACTCGAGGTTGTAGTTATCCCGACAAATAGACCGGCGAACCGCGATGATCAGGATGATGCAGTATTTAAAACCAAAAGAGAAAAATACAACGCTATTGTTAATAAAGTTGAGGAGCTTAAAAAAGAAGGCAGACCTGTTCTCGTTGGTACAACTTCGGTTGATGTTTCCGAAACACTTAGTCGCATGCTTAAAAGAAAAGGGATAGCACATAACGTTTTAAATGCAAAACAGCATCAGCGTGAAGCTGAAGTGGTTGCACATGCAGGTGAACAAGGTGCAATTACAATCGCTACGAACATGGCTGGTCGAGGAACAGATA
The DNA here is from genome assembly GCA_035328465.1 of Ignavibacteriaceae bacterium. Lineage (GTDB taxonomy): Bacteria > Bacteroidota > Ignavibacteria > Ignavibacteriales > Ignavibacteriaceae > JADJEI01. The sequence goes on from DAOLIQ010000002.1 coordinate 50,118, forward strand.
TTAAGCTTGGCAGCGGTGTTGTTGAACGAGGTGGTTTGTTCATTCTCGGCACAGAGCGACACGAGTCCAGAAGAATTGACAGACAGTTAAGAGGTCGTTCAGGAAGGCAGGGTGACCCAGGCACAACTAAATTCTTTCTTTCGCTCGAAGATGACCTGATGCGATTATTCGGAAGTGATAGAATTTCTTCTATTATGGGGCGTCTTGGAATTCAGGAAGGGGAAGTTATTCAGCATCCATTGATTACAAAATCAGTCGAGCGTGCTCAGAAGAAGGTTGAGGAGAATAATTTTTCAATTAGAAAAAGACTTCTTGAATATGACGATACCATGAATCAGCAGAGAGAAGTTATTTATACCAAAAGAGGCCGCGCTCTTCAAGGTGATAGATTAAAATCAGAAATTTTCGATTTGCTGGAAGAATATGCTAACGATCTTGTAGAAAAATATTTTGAGGAAGTACAAGTAGATCAATTAAAAGAAGAAGTTATGCGCAATCTTCTTGTCCAACTAACACTCGAAGCTGCGGAGTTTGAGTCACTTGGTAAGGACGGTGTAAAAGAAAGAATAGTTCAAAGCGCAAAAGAGTTCTACCAAAAAAAGGAAGAAATGCTCGGTACAGAACTAATGTCGCGGCTCGAGCGTTACGCAATGCTTAGTGTTATCGATCATAAATGGAAAGAGCATCTTCGTGAAATGGATGATCTTAAAGAAGGAATTGGACTTCGTGCTTACGGTCAAAAGGATCCACTCGTTGAATACAAAGGAGAAGCATTTAAATTATTCCTAGCTTTGCTCGAGGATATTCGTAATGAAGTCGTTGCTTTTAGTTTTAAATTTTTTCCACAGGCGCCTGAAGAAATTCAAAATAGAAGGCGACAAACTCCGGCTCGAATGACTACTCTAAAACAAAGTGCTGATAACATCGGGTTAAGTGGAAATCAGCGCCCTCAGCGCGGACCGGAATCAGCTGGGAAACCTCAACCGGTGCATGTTGAAGATAAAGTTGGCAGAAACGACCCCTGCCCCTGCGGAAGCGGTAAGAAATTTAAAAACTGTCACGGTAAATAATTCTAAAATTTTATGAAAAAAATAGAAGCAATAATTCGTCCTTTCAAATTAGATGAAGTGAAGGAAGCTCTTATTGAAGAGGGAATCAAAGGACTTACAATAACCGAAGTACGCGGTTACGGAAGACAGAAAGGTCACACTGAAACTTATCGCGGCAGTGAATATCACATCGAATTTGTTCCTAAAATTAAAATTGAAATAGTTGTCGAATCTAATAAGGCAGAAAAAGTGATTGATGCAATTCTCCGAACTGCTAAAACCGGTCAGGTTGGCGACGGTAAAATTTTTGTATCAGATATTCAGGATGTAATCAGAATTCGAACTGAAGAATCCGGCAAAGGTGCACTGTAAAATAATTTACCTTTTTGTTTAAGTTCCTCGTTTATAGATTCGCACAAAAAAAATAGAAATAATTTAAATTTGATGAAAAAATATATTTTCCTTTTTTCATTGCTACTGTTCTCCGGCTGCGGTTTATGGGGTGATTTTACCACTTACTTCAACTTATATTATAATGCAAAAGATTTATTCTCATTAGCTGAAACCGAAATCTATTCACAAAAACGACCCATCTTTTCAACAATTGATTTAATAGTTCCCGGTACATCTGCAACGAATATCAATAAAGTTATCGAGAAGTGTTCTAAAATTCTCCAGTACAGTTCCGAGACTGTTTATATTGATGAAGCATTGCTGATGATTGGTAAATGCTTTTATTATCAACGCAATTACTTAAAATCTCAAAGAAAATTTCAGGAACTTATTGCAACTCAACCCGAAAGTGATCTTATTCCCGAGGCAGAATTATGGATTGCAAAGACACAAATGCGATTAAAAGATTATGAAAATGGCTTGGCATCACTTCAGTCCGTTAGAGATAAAGCCTTAGAGGAGGGTGAAGATGATTTGTTCCTGAACTCTTTTATTGAAGAAACAGTTTATAGAATTACGAAAGAAGAATTTCCTGCAGCGATTTCACTTTCCGAAAGTTTTATACTTAATTCAGACGATGATGAAATCAATGCCGAAGTAGTTTATGAGCTTGGAAAATTATATAATAAAGTAAATGATAATTCGAATGCTATCGCATCATTCAGCAAAGTATTTGATTTTTCGCCATCCTTTGATATTGAAATGGAGGCTAAAATTGAACTTGCAAAAGCACTTGGCAAAGAGAATAGGAATGAAGAAGCGCTGGAAATATTGGAAGACATGAGAACTGAGGATAAATATTCCACTTCCTATGATCTGATTGATTTGGAAACAGGACTATCTCTCGTAAAACTTAACCGAATAGAGGAAGCTATTTCTAAACTTCGCGATGTTGATACTTTATATGTTAACTCTACAAGTTCCGGCGCTGCTAAATATGAACTAGGAAAAATTATGGAAGAAAAAATTCATAATTTGGACAGTGCATATTTCTATTATAATAGGGCTGCAAGTACATCTCTTCCGGAAGAATATGTTTTACCTGCTCGGGAGAAAAAACAAGTTTTTACAAAGTACATTAATCTCAATAAGCAATTGAATGATTACTCTGAACAACTATTCTATGCAAGTAATTTGGAATTATATCGTTCCGATTCTTTAGCCTATGTTGAAGATTCGCTTAGAGCATTTGAGGAGTGGAAAATTCAGAATATCTTTAAGAATGCTTCCTATGTCCCAATTGATTCAGTTGCTTTGCGTAAAGCACCGATTGATACTTCAAAAATAAAAGACAGCTTACAAATTGTAATTGATAGCCTGATGTTTGTTGACACAACTGGTTTTAAACGGGATAGTTTATTCAAATCACTGAAATTTAGTTATGACACTTTACTGATAGATAAAACAATTTTGCATTTAGAAGAAAATAAATCTTTTAACACTCTCTCCTTGAATCCTGATTCACTAAACATAACCATACCCAAACCGCGCCGACCTTTATTTACCGCTGACTCTCTAAACAAATTAATTGTAAAGAATAAACTTGAAGAAGGCAATTTATTTTTTACAGAATTAAATATGCCTGATTCGGCGTATAAAAATTATATTGATATCCTGACTAACTATCCGGAAAATCAATATACTGCAAATACTATGTACGGTCTGGCAACTTATTATTTAACGGTTGATAAACAAAATGAAGCGGATAGTTTATTCAATTTAATTTATGACAATTATAAAACACAATCTATTGTAAATGCCGCAGCGTTAAAACTGAATAAACCACCGATAGATCTTGATTTCGATCCGGCAGATCAAGTCTATTCATCGGCTGAGGCTGACATGCTGAATAATCAATTTGATTCGGCTGTTAATAAATATTTTAACTTATTCGTTAATTATCCGAACTCTTCGCTTGCACCAAAAGCCCTTTACGCAGGTGGATATATTCTCGAAAATAGTCTTGATAACTCTGATTCCGCCGTTGTATTCTATGATTCTTTACTTGTTAAATACCCCACCTCGGTTTACGCGATTAAAATCAGACCAAAAATAAATTTTTATAAACTTGAACTTCAGAAGCGGAAAAAAGCTGAGCTTGATTCGTTGAAACGAGAGCAAAGCAAAAAAGACTCTCTGTCTTTAACTGTAAAAGAGACTGAAATAAAAACGAATCCTAATAATATCACTGGAACTGATTCAACTTTGATGATGCAGGAATTATCAAATAATGATTCGCTCAAAACTAAAGACCAACAAATAGAAAATATAGATTCAACGGAAAATTCTTTTTTAAGAAATCAGATGGAGGAAATGATCAAACAAAGAAGAGGAACAATACCGCCAGGTAAGCAAAACTCCGGTGACTTTAAAAAATAAAAGTTTTTAATTTTTTTTTCAATGCTACAGCCTCTAATTTATCAATTGCCTTCAAATGAGTTAGCTGATTATTATTCGCGTATTCTTCCAGTTCTAAAAAATAATAGACTAAAAAGCATAGGCATTTATTTATTTTTCATTTTCTATTTTAGTATTCCTTCACTTCAAATTCCGATCTTAGAATATAATGGCTCTCGGGTTACTGCATTAATGGAGCAGAGGGCGATAGAGAATTATCTTTTATTTTACCCCCACCAATCCTGGATCTCGATTGATAATGTTAACCCAATTCTTTTAAAGGCTATTGTTTCAATGGAGGATGGTACATTTTTCAATCATCGCGGTATAGACTGGAAAGAGTTTTATAATTCATTAAGAGCAAATGATAGACGCGGTAAAACTGTCCGAGGCGGCAGTACAATCACAATGCAGCTTGCAAAAAATTTATATTTAGATACTGAGAGAAGCATATTTAGAAAGGCAAAAGAATTAATCATCGCTGCCAGAATAGAAAAAGAGCTTTCGAAAAAAAATATCCTTGAAGCCTATATTAATGCCATTGAATGGGGTGATGGAATTTTTGGAATTGATGCGGCTTCTTCTGAATATTTTGACAAAGATCCCGCAAATCTAACTTTGATGGAATGTTCGAAACTTGCAGCAGTTATTCCGTCACCACTTATTCATCAGCCAAATGTTAACTCAGGATATGTGCGCAGACGTGCTGGAATTATAAGGGGGCGGCTGAATGATGTAATTTTATTTCCGGAAATTAAGGATGAACAGAAAAGTAGTAAGAGATTTAATTGAAGAAGGTGAAAACCTTCAAATTGAATTTAAAAGAAAATTTACATCTCACGAAAAAATTGCACGGGAAATGATTGCATTTGCAAATACACGAGGCGGTTTTATTTTATTCGGAATTGATGATGATAAATCCATAGTTGGTGTTGAAAGCGAAAAATCAGAAGCCGAATTAATAATTAAAACTGCAAAAGAATATTGTGAACCAGCTCTTGATATAAAATTAGATTTCGTAAACCTTGATGAAAAAGAAATAGTAATAGCATCAATTAATGAATCTGAAAACAAACCTCACCGCTTTCAGGATTATAAAAATGAATTAGATATCAATACTGCCGAAGTGACAATTCGTGTAAATGATAAAAGTATTTTAGCAAGCAAAGAAATGATCAGGCTGATGCGCGCTCAAAGTAATAACCTTGAACTCAAAAAATATGCGATTGGTGAAATTGAAAAATCAGTTTTTGAATTTCTGGCAAATCACGAAACTATTTCAGTAAAAGAGCTGAGCAAGGTTGTTAATATTTCTGAAAGACGAGCTTCTCGAACATTGGTAAAACTTGTTCGTGCAGATTTGCTGATGATACACTTTAAAGAAAACGGTGAGGAGTATTTTACCGATGCTGGCTAAAAAACAAAGACGATCCATTGTGGTTAAATACTGGTTAAGTAATTTAAGTTTCCATGAGAAGCTTCCATCAATAAAGATTAGATTATTAATTTTTTACTCCCTCTTTTTTTTCAATTCCTTTGCGCAAATTAAATATCTCGATTCCCTTTTTAGCGATGATGGTATTAGTTTAACAAACCTTGGTAATTTTGAAGGGGCTTGGAGTGTCTTTAGTACAAATGAAAATAAAATTATTGTTAGCGGCTGGTCGAAGCTAAGCACAGAATCTCCTGAAGATATTTTATTAATGCGATTTAATAATGATGGGAGTATTGACAGTACTTTTAAATCAGGCAATATTATCTCTGTCGAGGAATTTACTTGGGAAAGTTCTTACGCATCAATTGAACAAAAGGATGGGAAGATTCTTATCGCTGGAAGATTTTATAACGGACTAAACTGGGATTTTATGTTGGCAAGATTTTATGCTGATGGAAGATTAGATAGTTCTTTTGCCCAGAATGGATTTGCTATTATTGATATAAGCTCTGATGATAGAGCCTTCTCAATTGATTTACAGAATGATGACAAAATTATTATTGCCGGCTTCGTGAATATTAACAATTGGGATTTTGCAGTGTTGAGGTTTAATTCTAATGGGTTACTAGATAATACTTTTGGAAATAACGGAATAGTTATTAATGATTTTGATGGCGATATCGATGTCGCTTTTTCTATAAAAACACAATCAGACTCGAAAATAATAGCGTGTGGATGGACTTTCAGCAATGCAAGCTGGAATTTTGCTATGATTAGATATAATTCAGATGGCTCCCTCGATCAAAATTTCGGTAATAAAGGAATTGTGATTACTGATGTTGATAATGTATATAATACTTCTCACAGCATTGCAATTCAGGAAGATGGTAAGTACGTCGTTACAGGTTACAGATATTTTCGAGAGAGATTAGACACTGATATTCTTTTGGTGAGGTATAACAGTGATGGTTCAATTGATCAGTCATTTGGAGTAAATGGATTTGTCACTAAAGATATAAATAGAAATGAGGATTTTGCTTGGGACGTAATTATTCAATCTGATGAAAGAATCTTAGTAACTGGTTATACCAAGTCTGACTCATCAAAAAATGTTGTTACTCTCCGGTTTAATAATAATGGCCAAATTGATAGTACGTTTGGAGACAGTGGTGTTATCATTACTTCAATTTTCGGTTTTGATGAAGAAGGCAGGCACTTAGCATTACAAAATGATGGTAAAATCTTGGTTACAGGATACAGTTTCAATGGAGTTGATCAGGACCTTTTCATACTAAGAATAAATCCGGATGGAAATATTCTCCCTGTTCCTCAGGTCGATTCAACTTTGACAAATCTATCTCAGAACTATCCAAATCCCTTTACGACCAAAACATTAATCCCTTTAAATCTGCATGAAACAAGCTACGTCACTTTAAAAGTCTATAATGCTTTGGGTGAGGAGGTTTCATCTTTAATCGATGAAGTAAAAATAGCTGGGAATTATAAAGTACTATTTGACAGGAGTAACCTTTCAAGCGGTATATATCTTTATCAATTAATTACAAAAAATTATAGCCAGGCAAAAAAGATGTTAATCATAAAATAATATTAAATTATTCTTTTCTATTCTTATCAAAAACTTTCCTCATCTCGTAAATAGCTATTCCGTATGCCACGGCTACATTAAGTGATTGTTTAATTCCATACTGAGGAATTTCAATTGAAAAATCACATAGGTCTATTAGTTCCTGTGATACTCCGGTTATTTCGTTACCAACAATTACGCAAAGTGGGAATTCATTTTTGGTTACGGCGTGATAGGGAATTGTTCTACTTGTTAATTCCAGTGCACAGATTTTTATTCCTTCTGATTTTAATTTAAGCACAACTTCTTTTGCATCTTTAACGTATTCCCAGTTTACACTTTGCGTAGCTCCGAGAGCCGTTTTTAATATATCTTTTTTAGGCGGGGAAGGGGTAAATCCACAGAGATAAAGTTTTTCAATCATAACACCATCAGATGTTCGAAAGATTGAACCAACATTGTAAGTGCTTCTAATGCTGTTTAGTACCACATATACCGGAAGCCTATTTACTTTGTGAAGGTTTTCAAGTGTGCTTCGGTTCGCTGAAATTTCGTCGTGAGTTAATTTTTTCATAAAAATAATTATTTGAATTTAATCGCAAGCTGACCGCAAGCGGCAGCAATATCTTCACCTTGTGTAAATCGGACAATCACGGTAATGTCTCTTTCACGAAGCTTCCGTACGAATTCTTCAATCTTATATTTTGCTGTAGGTCGTAATTCAGATGAAAAGCCTGTCGGATTCATGTGGGCTAATGAGTTAAACGGAATAACATTTACTTTTGAAGGAATGCTTTTGCAAAGCTTAACTAATGCAGTTAAATCTTTCTCGGTATCATTTAAATCTTTCAGCATAATATATTCAAAAGTGATGCGAGTATGAGTCTTACTTGAATAATATTTTAATGCATCGAGGTTTTCTTTAAGACTGTACTTCAAATTTATCGGCATAATTTTACTTCGTATTTCTTCGAAGCAGGAATGAAGCGAGAATGCTAATTTAGGTTTCAATCCGGAATCAGCAAGTTCTTTAATTTTATGAGGAATACCTGCTGTGGATACAGTGATTTTTTTAAGACTAATCCCGGTTGTTAATTCTTCAGAAAAAATTTTTAAAGTATTGAATGCTGCATCATAATTTAATAATGGTTCACCCATCCCCATAAAAACAATGTTGGTAAGATTTTCTTTCCCAAAATCTTTGGCAGCTAAAAGATATTGATCAAATATCTCACCTGCAGTTAAATTTTTTTTATATCCCATAAGTCCGGTGGCGCAAAATTTACAATCAAGCGGGCAGCCAACTTGTGTGGAGATACAAAGCGTATTTCTTTTTGCTTCGGGAATTATTACAGATTCAATTTTATTACCATCAACAGTTTCAAAAATAAATTTTTTTGTCCCGGTTTCACATGATGTTTCAGAATCGAAGTAAGTTAAACTTTGGAGAATCGTTTCTTCGGACAATTTTAATCTAAGAGATTTGGGAAGATTTAACATTTCATCAAAACTGAGTGATAGGTGATTGTACATCCAATTAAATACTTGTCCGGCACGATAAGCAGGCTCACCAATAGAATTAAAATAAGTTTTTAATTCCTCAAATGTTAATCCCTTTAGAACTGTTTTCTTAGAATGATTACTGATTAAGCGGGTTGGTGTCATATAAATTATTGAAAATTTCTCTGTGAATATAATCATTCATTCGCGGCAGATAAAACCAAATAATTTTGTGATTGGTGATTGGAGCTTAATCTTAACCTCGATTAATTATATAACACTTATAAAAGTTATTTGACTTTCTTTCTGCAGAAAATTGCGCAGCTACATAGATTACTTTATTTTTAAACCAATGGAAAAAAGGTTTAAGAATTATACATACAAATCAAATCAGTGGAGTTATAATGAATTTTGAATTTACAGAAGATCACAAAATGATTCAGGAATCGGCAAAAGAATTTGCACGCGAAGTAATCGCTCCTTCCTCAATTGATAGAGACATAAAAGCAGAATTCCCGACCGAAATTATAAAACAAATGGGTGAACTCGGTTTTATGGGTATGATGGTTACTCCTGAATATGGAGGCGCCGGCTTGGATACGATTAGTTACGTGCTAGCAATGATAGAAATTTCAAAGGTGGATGCAAGCTGCGGCGTGATAATGTCCGTAAATAATTCTCTCGTTTGTTATGGATTGGAAAAGTATGGCTCCGACTTTATAAAACAAAAATATTTAATTCCGCTTGCAAAGGGTGAAAAATTAGGAGCCTTCGCTTTGTCAGAACCCGAAGCAGGAAGTGACGCTACCAAACAAAAGACCACTGCTGATCGAAATGGTGATTTTTATATTTTAAATGGCATAAAAAATTGGATCACCAACGGAACTACCGCAGATTATGTTTTAGTAATGGCTACAACTGATAAAGAAAAAGCGCACCATGGAATTTCAACTTTGTTAGTAGAACGCGGAACACCCGGATTTGATCATGGCAAAAAGGAAGATAAGCTTGGTATCAGAAGTTCAGATACTTGCTCTTTGACTTTTGAAAATTGTAAAATCCCAAAAGAAAATTTGGTTTGGGAAGAAGGCAAGGGATTTAACTTTGCAATGAATACTCTAAACGGGGGGAGAATTGGAATTGCTTCACAGGCAATCGGCATTGCTGAAGGAGCATTCGAAGCCGCTTTAAAATATTCTAAAGAACGTAAAGCATTCGGAACAATTATTTCAAATCATCAGGCTATTCAATTTAAACTCGCAGATATGGCTGTTAAGATTGATGCGGCAAAAATGCTTACATTAAAAGCCGCTGCAATGAAGGATGCAGGATTAAAATATTATAAAGAAGCTGCGATGGCTAAACTATACGCTTCCACTATAGCGTTTGAGTGTGCTTCGGAGGCGATTCAAATACATGGTGGTTACGGCTATGTTAGAGAATATCTTGTGGAAAGATATCTTCGTGATTCAAAAATCACTGAAATTTATGAAGGTACAAATGAAATTCAGCGAGTCGTTATCGCAAGAGCATTATTAGATTCAAAATAAAATTGAAATTGTTATTGATTTATATTTTTCTTCTGCTTCAATCTTTTTTATTCGCACAAAGTGATTGGAAGAGATGGGAAGCAGAAGATATTTCTTATCAAATAAAAGAGAATCATCGAAGCCGTGATTATTCATTCGAGTTTGAAAACATCTCTGATTTTAGTGTAAAAGTTTTTACTAATTCTTACTGGTTTTTTATTTCAGAGGTGGATGGAGACAATTGCCCTTACAGTCCATCTTGTTCGTCATTTTTTATGGCTTCGGTAAAAGAAACTAATCCTGCTCAAGGTTTATTAATGTTCTTCGATAGGTTTACACGCGATTTTAATATTTTCAATCGCAAGTCTCACTATCCTCGTTTTATCGACGGTCAATATTTTGACCCACCTTACCTATATACTTTGGAAGAATCAAAAATAAAATATACACCTCCTGTCCTTTTAACTTCCGATAAATGAAATTATTTTTTTTAATTGCTTTATTTACATTTAGCTTTATATTTGTAAAAAATTTATCAGCACAAAATGAATTTCATTCTCCCCCAAATGTAAAATTGTTTGCTGACTATCTTTTCTGCGAAAAAGATTATCTGCGCGCTGCCGAGGAATATCAAAAATTAAATAGTGAGAAAATGGATGATACAGTTGACTATAAAATTGCTTTATCTTATTCGATCATTAAAGACTTTGCAAATGCAAAGAAATCATTAAGTAAAATTGATAGAAAATCTGTTTTTTATGAATTGTCAGCACTTGAATTACTTAAGATAAATTATCTTTTAAATGAAAGAACAGAGTTAGAAAAAAGTGAAAACTTTGATTCTATTTTTACAGATAGTCAAAAGAAATCATCTGCAATGAAATTAATTTTTCTTGCAGAATTAAAGGAAGGAACTTTTTTAAAAAATGCAAATGATTTTCTTTTCGCATTTAATGACTCTGAAAAAGCATCTGCAAAAGAATTATTCGATTTAAAAATTTTCCCACCATATAAAAATTCTCTAAAAGCAGGAATATTATCTGCTATTATTCCCGGCGCAGGGAAATTTTATGTTGATGAAATCGGCGATGGGGTAATGGCTTTACTTACTACGGGTATCTTTGCCTTTTTATCGTACGACAACTTCAAAGCTGAACATAATTTCAGGGGGTGGTTATTTGCCGGCATAAGTACGCTTTTTTATGCAGGTAATATTTATGGCTCAGTTGCTGCAGCGCAAATCTATAACACTCGTGTTGATTATGAATTTGGTGTAAAGCTAAATTCATTCCTCGATGATAATAAATTCTTTATTCCACAAATTAACTTCTGCAAATAAATTGATGGGAAGATTTAGCCGATTAATTGTCTTAGTTGTTCTGATGTTTTTACCCAGCCACTCTTTTACTCAGCAGATTTACGAAAGTCAATACGACTTTGCTAGAAATTTGATGAATGAGAAAAAATATTTCGATGCCATCACAGAATTTAAACGATTGATTTTCTTCAACAGAGACAGCACAAATTTATTTCTATATTACTCATTAATTGGAGATTGTTATAATGCTGGTGCAAAGTTTGATGAGTCTATTTATTATTACACATTGTCCGAAATAAATTCAAAAACGTCTGGGCAGATTTATGATGCACAAATAAAAATCATCCGTAGTAATATTTTACGTAGAACTACTAACCGAGCATTATCTTTACTCGATTCTCTAGCAGCGAATAAAAATTATTTGGATAAAATTGATGAAATAAATTACTGGCGAGGCTGGGCTTTTATTTTCTCTGACGATTGGGAATCAGCCTCTGTTGAATTTGCAAAAGTTGATTCAGCAAAACAGCTTGCAGAGTTCTGCAGACTGACTAACGAAAATCTTTATTCGGTCACGCTCGCCAAAACGTTATCTTATTTTTTCCCGGGGCTTGGTCAATTTTACACTGGTAATTATGTAAGCGGTTTATTATCGCTTGGGTGGAATGTACTTTGGGGCTACACCGCGATAAAAGCATTTTCGGCTGATAGGATTTTTGATGGAATCATGGTCTCAAATTTTTTGTGGTTCAGATTTTATCGTGGTAATTTTGAAAACGCTGAAAAATTTGCTGAAGAGGTTAACTTGTTAGAAACAAATAAAGCACTAAACTGGCTCCAAAATGAATTTAACGGTACAAAACCGTAATTTTATTCAGAAGTTTTTAGTCTAGTAAAATTCTAATTAAATGTTATATTCAATCTAAAGAATTATAAAATATTGTAATTGCTAGCATTAATTCCCTTATTTAAAACCAAAATTGGAGATTAAATGAAGAATAAAGGTTTAATAATCGGTTTATCTGTCGTCGGTGTAATATTGTTGGGAATATTCATGATGATAATGTGGGGAGTAGGCGTTTATAATAATATGGTAACGTTAAATGAATCAGTCACCAAAAGTTGGGGACAAGTGGAGAACCAATATCAGCGAAGGGCTGATCTGATTCCTAATCTTGTTAACACGGTTAAAGGTTACGCTGATTTTGAACAGAAAGTTTTGACTGACGTGATTGAGGCGCGTTCCAGAGTAAGTCAATTCAATATCACACCAGAAGTTTTGAATGATCCTGCTGCGTTTCAGAAATTTCAATCGCTTCAAGGAGAGTTAAGCGGCGCACTTTCAAGATTATTAGTTACAGTTGAAAATTATCCTAATCTAAAAGCCAACGAAGGATTTTTGAATCTACAGGCTCAGCTTGAGGGAACTGAAAACCGAATTACAGTTGAGCGAAAGAATTTCAACGAATCTGTACTCACTTATAATACTTCTATAAAGAAATTTCCCGCATCATTTTTAGCCGGAATGTTTGGCTTTAATGAGAAACAATATTTTAAATCTCAAGCTGGAAGTGAAAACGCTCCCAAGGTTGATTTCGGCACTCGATGAGAATTTTATTCTTTGTTCTTGTTAGTTCAATTTTATTGTTTGCTCAGCCCGAAGTACCTGAGCTTAAAATGTGGGTTACAGATCAAACAAGTACATTAAAATCTGATGAGCTAACAAATTTAAACACTCGCTTAAAAACCTATGAAGATACCACTTCAAATCAATTAATTGCTTTGATGATCGCTTCACTTGAGGATTATCCGATTGAAGATTATTCTCACGAAGTAGCAACAAAAAATAAAATAGGGACTGAAAAACATGACAACGGTGTTTTACTTTTAGTGGTAAAGAATGACCGAAAACTTCGCATCGAAGTTGGGTATGGATTAGAAGGCGCACTACCCGATGCTCTTGCAAGCTCAATTATCCGAAATGTCATCATCCCTAAGTTTAAAAACAATGAATACTACGCAGGTATAAGCGATGGCATCAATGCAATCATTGCAACTATTGCCGGTGAGTACAAAGCAGAGCCTGATAGTGATTCTGACGGAGGTGGTTCAATTATTTTTACCATCTTCGTAATTATTTTTATTATTATTATGCTTTTTGGAAAATCAACCGGTGGAAAATCCGGCGGATTTTATTATGGCGGTAGTTCAGGAAGCGGCGGTTTTTCGAGCGGAGGATTTTCAAGTGGTGGTTTTAGCGGTGGAGGTGGTTCTTTCGGCGGCGGCGGAGCAAGTGGAAGCTGGTAATATTTTATTATTGGATTGAGTATGAAAAATTATATTCATATTTTTAGATAAAGCAATTAGATATTTAAAATTATTATTGAAATAAGGAGAAAAAATGGCAATTAAAATAACTGAAGAATGTATTAACTGTGGTGCTTGTGAACCGGAATGCCCAAACACAGCAATTTATGAAGGAGGTGTTGAGTGGGAATTAGCTGGCAAACATTATGGTGACGGTGCTGCGGCTCCATCAGGCGCTAATGGATTTTTTTCAAGTGATTTTTTCTATATAGTGCCTGATAAATGTACCGAGTGTAAAGGATTTCATGATGAACCACAATGTGCGGCTGTATGCCCCGTTGATTGCTGCGTTCCGGATCCTAATCACGTTGAAGATGAAGCAACTTTACTTAAACGAAAAGATTATCTCGATTCTGTTGGTCGCTAAAGATTTAAGTTTAGTTTAACTTGTGCCCGGTTAAATATAGCCGGGCATTTTTTTTATTTCAATTCAGAGAAAATCGGACATTCATTTTCTCATTTCTGATAAATCCGCATTAATTATTGAATCCATGTCTTCAATTTTTTAAATAATTAAATTTTTAAATCAATTTTTTATTGGTATGATTTTAGTACTATTTATAAAAATTAAATTTGAATAATTGGAGTTACAATGGCTTATAAAATAACTGAAGAATGTATTAATTGCGGCGCGTGTGAACCTGAATGTCCGAACAATTCCATTTACGAAGGCGGAAATAATTGGGAAATAAATGGTGCTTCCTATGGTGAAGGCGATGCTGCTCCATCTGGAGTAACAGGTTTTTATTCAAGCGACTACTATTATATTGTCCCTGATAAATGTACAGAATGTCAAGGCTTTCATGATGAACCTCAATGTGTTAGTGTTTGCCCGGTTGATGCAGTCGTTCACATAAATTAATTTATTTTCCGGGAGAATGGGGAATTTTTCAGGGGACCTTTCTAAGTAAAGCACGCAAAAAGGATGAGCATTATTTTGTTCATCCTTTTTTCGTTTAAAATACTCCGCTTTATCCTTTCTGTGTACTTGATTAAATTGTTTTTAAATTTTAATCAATTCTTTAAATGAAAATTGGCAAATATAAATTAAGCATTGCTGTTAGCAGCTACTTTTCTTTGGATGGGGGAGCTATGTTTGGAATAATCCCGAAGCCGTTTTGGGAAAAATCCAATCCAGCCGATGAATATAACCGTGTGAAGCTCGCCACGAGGCATTTAATCCTACAGTCCGATAATAGAAAAATTATCATTGATACAGGAATGGGAAATAAATGGGATGATAAATCCAGAAGCATTTACAACCTCGACTCAGCTCATAAACATGAACTTGCTAATGAACTCCTCAACATAGAGGCAGCCTCAATCACTGATGTGCTATTAACTCATCTCCATTTTGATCATACCGGCGGCTCGACAAAATTTGATAACGGAAAATTGATCCCGACATTTCCAAATGCAAAATATTATGTTCAAAAAAAAAATTATGAATGGGCGATAAATCCTTCCGACAGAGATAAAGGCAGTTATATTAAAAATAATTTTGAGCCGCTGAAGAACGAAGGTGTTCTTCATTTTGTTAATGACGAGGAGCAATTTGATGATGAAATTAGTTTCATTATCGTGAATGGTCATACTTTTTATCAACAGCTTATAAAAATCTCTGATGGCGAAAATACCTTACTTTGTGTATGTGATTTGTTACCTTTCGCCTCTCATATTCCCTTACCATATATAATGGGCTATGATCTTCAACCGCTGGTCACGTTAAATGAAAAGAAAAAAATATTACAAAAGGCGGTAGATGAAGACTGGAAATTGTTTTTTTACCACGATCCTGAAATTGCCTATGCTACAGTGATGCAGACTGACAAAGGAATTAGATTAAATGAAAAATTCTATTCACTATGAGCATTAAGAATGACTATTATAAAGTATGCGCTTTAAAAGAACTTAAAGAAAAAACAGGCAAAAGATTTTTAGTGAATGATATTGATATTGCGTTATTCAAAATAAAAGATGAAGTGTTTGCTGTTTCAAACAACTGTCCGCATCAGCACACTCAAATGATTTATGATGGATTGATTGAAGATAATTGTGTAGTTTGCCCTGCGCATGGCTGGATGTTTAATTTAAAAACAGGCAGCCTTCCAACTGGTGCAAAAGGTTTAAGAACTTTTCCTGTAATCATTTCTTCCGGCGATGTTTATGTGAAAGTTGATCGGAAGGAATTAAACTGGTGAGCGAAAAAATTACCACAATGCTTCAAGATCGGATTACAAACGAAAGTGTAATCAGAAAAGCTAAATCATTAGGTTTTAGTTTAGTTGGATTTGCTAAAGTAGAATTACTTTCCAGTGAGATTTCAAATCTTAATCAATGGCTCGAATCAAATTATCAAGCTGGAATGATTTACATGCAGAAAAATTCTGATAAGCGTGAAGATATTTCCAAAATACTTCTTGATGCCAAAACCGTTATCTCACTCGGGATGAATTATTACACTAATCACCAGCATTCAAACAAAAGGGGGATGGGAAAGGTATCGCGCTATGCCTGGGGAAAAGATTATCATCTCGTTATCTGGGAAAAGCTTAATGAAATTGAAAATTATCTTCACCAGATAGATTCAAAGTTCGAATCAAAATCTTATGTAGATACCGGTCCAGTTATGGACAAGGCTTGGGCAGTCCGTTCTGGAATTGGATGGATGGGGAAGCATTCAAACATTATTAATCGTGATTTTGGAAGTTGGTTTTTTATTGCAAACATTATTTGCAATCAGGAATTTGATTACTCGGAACCGATACCTGATTTCTGCGGCGAGTGTACTGCTTGCATTGATGCATGTCCGACTGATGCGATTATCCAAAATTATATTGTGGATGCAAACAAGTGTATTTCATATTTAACTATTGAAAATAAAGGCAGCATTGATACTTCCTTTAAAAATAAATTTGAGAACTGGCTTTTCGGATGTGATATTTGTCAGGATGTTTGTCCGTGGAATATTAAGTTTGCTCAGGAAACTGCCTTAAAAGAATTTCAGCCAGAAGATGGAAACAAAGAGATTGAATTGAAAAGCATTAAGGAAATGAGTGATGAAGATTTTAAAAAGAAGTTCTCGGATAGCCCGATAAGCCGTGCAAAATTAAAAGGTTTAAAAAGAAATGCTGAATTTTTAATTAATCCAAGCGAGTTCAAATGAATTGAAACTAATTATACAATCTTGAATCTAACTATCACTTTAAATAAAAATAACATTGAATTCATCAGGAGAAATAATGTCAAACAATCATCATAAAGTAATTATCATTGGCTCAGGTCCTTCGGGATTTACCGCCGCCTTATACACTGCGCGTGCCGAACTAAAACCCGTTGTATTTGAAGGCATGCAGCCTGGGGGGCAGCTAACTATCACCACCGAAGTTGAAAACTATCCCGGCTTCGAACACGGAATTATTGGTCCCGAACTCATGGACGTAATGCGTAAACAAGCCCACCGTTTTGGAGCAGTTAGTATCTATAAAGAAGTAACAGCGGTTGATTTTTCAAAACGTCCATTCGTAATTAAAACATACGATGATGTTTATACTGCTGATTCGGTTATTGTTTCAACAGGTGCTTCTGCAAGATTGCTTGGATTGGAAAGTGAAACAAAATATATGGGCTATGGTGTTTCTGCATGCGCAACCTGCGATGGTTTTTTCTTTAAAGGATTAAAAGTAATTGTTGTAGGCGGGGGCGATACGGCAATGGAGGAGGCTAACTTCCTCACGAAGTTTGCAAGTGAAGTTACTATTATTCATAGACGAAGTGAATTTCGTGCTTCCAAAATTATGCTTGACCGTGCAAAGAAAAATCCTAAAATAAAATTGCTCACCAATAAAGTTGTTAAAGAAGTACTTGGCAAAGAAGAAAACGGCAAGAAAGTAATGACCGGAGTACTTCTCGAAGATACAAAAGATCATACCACCACCACCCTTGAAGCTGACGGATTGTTCATTGGCATTGGACATAAACCAAATACTGAATTATTTAAGGGGGTGCTTGATATGGATGAGAACGACTATCTGAAAGTTCAACCATACTCAACCTATACAAATATTCCTGGCGTCTTTGCAGCCGGAGATGTCGCCGACCATAAATACCGCCAGGCAGTCACCGCCGCCGGTACAGGCTGCATGGCTGCCCTTGACTGTGAGCGCTGGCTGGAAGCACAAGAAGTGTAAATAACTATTGACTAAACCTCCGAAGTTTTCCTAAACCTCGGAGGTTTTGTTTTAAAAGGGTGAAGGAGAATACAAAATAAGGGAGCTTAGAAATGGGCAGCCATTTTTATTAGTTGACATTTCATTTCTTTGTGCTTAAGTTTTAAACAAAAATATTTAGGGATAAAAAAATGACAGCAAAAAAGCTTCAGTTCAAAAACTCTCGGCCCCTAAAGTATTTTATCTTTAGTCTTACTTGTCTTGTAATTGCAGTGATGTTAACAAGCTGCGAACAAAACCCCACCGCCCCGAACGAGCCTCCAAAACCTTATGGCTATCAGGAAGATATTTACTGGCCAAGTTTAGCCGATAGCCCCTGGCCTATGTACAGAGCCGACCCGCAGAATACTGGGAGGAGTAAATCAACCGGACCAGGCTCAGGAAATATTGTTGTCAGGATTGATTCTCTCTGGCCTGCTTCTGGTGTTGCAGTTGGTGAGGATTCGACAATTTATTTAGTTGTCCATAGCTGGTGGTATGGCTATGATAGCGGTGGCTTAATAGCAATGAGACCGGATGGGTCCATTAAATGGCATTATCCGATTTATGTTGAAGAAAATTCACCTGCCAGTAGCCCAATCATTGCATCAAATGGAACTATTTATGTCAGCAGTAATGACATTACTGGACAAAACAATAAAGTCTTGGCTATAAAATCCGATGGTACTTTAAAATGGGAAATTTTACTAAATAATAAGAGTCAAATAATCCAATCTGGAGTTAATATTGGATTGGATGGGAAGATATATGCGATGGCAAGAGCTTCTGATAATTCTTCTTTACTCTTGGCCATTAGTCCGTTCGGTTATATTGAGTGGGAATTACCAATGGGTGAAGCTTCATACCTGCCTGCGGATGGTATTTCATTCTCGCCCGATGGCAAAACATTATTTGTCCCTGGTTATTTTGATAGCAAAACATTATATGCAGTCGATCTGGAAACAAAATCTATTAAATGGACTTTTGGTAGTGGAAGATCCTCGTTAAGTGCTACACCCCTTATTGATTCACAGGGCAATATATATATTGTTTCAGAAGGAGAGAGTGGCGAAGGAAGATTATATTCCTTAAATGAGTTTGGAAGTATTCGATGGTCTTATAAACTTGATAATATTTTCCAATTTGCCCAAACAATTAATCCTTTTGTTATGGATAAAAGCGGCAATATTTATATAGGCAGAGATACATTATTATGTATCGACTATTTTGGTCATTTACGCTGGGGTCTAGGCATTTCGGATGATCAGGCTTATTATAGTGGAATTACTAGTCCTATAGTCGTTGATGAAAGTGGCGAATTGATTTTTACTGTCGGAATAAATGATCAAACACATCTTATGAAAGTCAGTAGCGAGGGAAAATTACTTTGGGAAGTTCCATTCTCGGGTTTTAATTATGGCGGATATAATACCTCACCAGCTTGTTCATTCGGCCAATATTTTTATCCGTACAATCCAGCACCAACTCATAATCCAGCTTTTATTATACTCGAATAGGGAATCAAAATGAAAAAATTAATGTTTTTAGTATTATCAATTTTTAATTCAGTAATAGTCTATTCGCAAAATCAGCCATTTCCTCCAGAAATGCGGTTAATCGTGGTCAATGCGACCTCTTGCCAAAATTATCATACATTTAGCTTTTCTTAATTAAGCAAATCATATTGTTACAACTCAGAATTTTCTGATATTTTGGAGTGTAGTAATTTTATAGACGCAGGTTTTTATGGATGTGATGGAGGATCATACGATCTTTATATTGATGAAGAATGCGAAAACCAATTTGGAAATGTAGGCGGTGGCTTCTGCAGTCAGGAAGGTGCTTTTACTAGCGCAGTATATGGTTATGGTGTATATAAGTTTATTGACGAAACAACCGGTCACTATGTTTATTTTGATTTCAGAGATGCAAGATATACAAGAGAGGATTTAAATTATCCTTCTGGTTGTACATACTAAGGTTATCACGATGATTTTCATTTACTTTACGATGGCAATGGATTCTTTTCGCTTGACGGCGCAGACGATGGTAATTACGAACTCACAGTTCCTTCCGGCGGGTTAATTCAGATATGGAAAGGAACATGGGATATAAATTGCGGGGGACAAACTACATACAAAACTTTTACTACACCTGAAGTTGAGTCGTTTCCGCAAGGAGGGGAAGATGACTTTTGGTCAAATTGTTTAACAATAGATTTTCCGCCAGAATACATAGCAACACCTTTCCCACTACAAGCAATATGGAGTAAGAATCCCAACCAATCAAATATTTCTAAATATTATTTATATCGTAAGATTGACGACCAGTCTTTTATAAAGATAGGAGAGTTCAATAATCAAACATTTGATTACAAAGACAAATCTATTTTAATTATTGGAGATGGAAGTTCGACTGTTTCTTACAAAGTAACTTCCTTTAACGGAATTGAATCAACACAGACAAACATTGCTTCTCAAGAGTATGATTTTGAATTTGACTGGATTAACGGACTGATTCTAACAAAAAACGGAAATCATCCAAAGCTGGTTTGGGTGCCCAATAATACAATTCAAAATCTTACGGGTTATAAAATTTATAGAAAAGTTGATGATGAACCATTCTATTATGTGGGTTCTTTTGGAACAAACACGTTCACTTACACCGATGGTGAAGTAAATATTAACGTGAAAGAAAGTACCATACAGTATTATGTAGCAGCAACAAACGGCGCACAAGAAGATCCAACAAATACAGTCACAGCAATAGGAGATTATAACCCACATAAAGAAAATCGGCCAGGCGAAGAATCATCAGTATTCAAGTACTATCTTTCAGATAATTACCCCAACCCCTTCAACCCAACTACAAGTATAAGCTATTCAATTCCTGAAAATGCTTTTGTTACTTTGAAGATTTATGATGTACTTGGAAATGAAGTTGAAGTTCTAATAAGCGAGCAAAAAGAGCCGGGCAATTATCAAATTGATTTTAATGCAAGCGAACTTTCCTGCGGAATTTATTATTACACGTTAACCGCCGGCAACTTTACAAGCACAAAAAAGATGTCGCTAATTAAATAACGGCTTCATTTTTACAGATATTCGCCTTATACGAAACCTCCAGGATTTAGGAAAATTCTGGAGGTTTATAAAAAAGTTTAATATTTAGTTAAAAAGATTCATTCAGCTCGTTTATTCATTTTCATCGAAAGCACATTTGCAAGAACAAACCCCATCCCTGAAAATGTGAACAATGAGAACGGCACCCAGTATTCTTTAGTTGTATTATCTTCAAGCATCAATCCAAAGCCTAAACCAAGCCCGAAGAATAGGATCACAATACCTATCTTCATTAATACGTAGGGATCTTTCTTTTCACGAAAATAAGCTTTCATATCCTCAGCGGAAAGACCTTTGTCAATCAATGCTTGCTTTTCTTTTGAACGAAGATAAAACACGGTCACCAGAACCAATCCAGTTACAACTGCAAATACGATCGGTATAAAAACCGCAATTACTTCTTCTCTCATTTTATTACTCCTTTTTTTAAGTTAAATAATTTTTCATTTCTTCTGATAGATAAGACAAAGGATAATTCAAACAGGTTACAAAATATTTTCTCTTTATTTGTTAACCAATGCATTTCGGAATTTATCGGGGCAACCTTCTTCCCTTCCTATCACAGAGAGAAAATTGTATATTTACCCTGTAACCGGTAATAGTTTTTATAAGTCTAATAGAAAAATGAAAAACATCACCGACATCGAAGTAATAGAATCCGTCCTTAAGGGAAATCAAAACGACTTTGCTTTATTGATAGATAGATATAAAAACAAAGCCTTCTCAATGCTGAAAAGAATGCTGCGTAACGATTCTGATGCTGAAGAAGTTCTGCAGGATTGTTTTATGAAAGCATATAAGGCGCTAAATAATTTCAAGGGCGATGCAAGATTTTCAACATGGTTTTACAGTATAGTTTATAACACAGCATTGACAAAACTATCTTCAAAGAAAAGAAAAATAGAATCAGATATGACTTCGATAGATGAGCATTTTGATATAGCGGATAGCAGTATAAATATTTCAAAACAATTCAGTGATTCGACCGAATTGTTAAACAAAATGATTGAGAAACTTCCACCCTCCTATTCAACAGTGATAAATTTATTTTATATGGAAGAAATGAGCTGTGAAGAAATAAGTAAAGTAATGAGCACCTCCGTGGCAAATGTAAAAGTAATGCTGCACCGTTCACGAAGCGCTCTAAAGGATATTATCATAAAAAAGAATTTAATCCCGGAGTTATTGTAATGAAAATAACAGAAGAAATATTGAACAAATATATTGACGGTGAACTTCAGCCGGAAGTATTGGAAGAATTGAATGAACAACTAGCAAAATCAACAGAAGACTTAGAAAAGTTGCGAGCTCTGCAAGCACTTCATAGAAGTCTTTCAAAAATTAGTCCTGAAGATACGTCAGCGGATTTTACGCGCAGCGTAATGTTCAGGATAAATAAAAAGAGGAAGGCGAATAATGAACAGAGGTTTTTTATAGGAATTGTATCAGCGGTATTCATTTCATTATCGATACTGATAGTGGGCTATGTTCTATACCTGATTGTATCTTTTTCAAATACTGCAAATCAAATGGAGGAGGCGTTTACAATTGTGAAATCTTACACACAAATTGTCACCAAACCCTTGGAGAAATTATTTAGTGGACATATTATGACAATAGTAGGTTCAATACTATCTATGGCAATTCTCGGAAGTGCATATTATTTCTTAGAGACTTTTAAAAGAATTAAAAATAATATCACTTCTTAAAGAACCGAATATTATCCGCTCAGTGGTTCTTTCTGTTCGTTAGCCAGCGAATATCAGACTTGTTGCACGTAACTGCCCTTCTTCTTTTTCAGAGAATTTGATTCCGCTTCCTAAATTTACTTTCCTGTTTCGTATATTTGAAACAAAAAAAGGAAAATAAAATGTTGGTAACAACCACACCCTCGGTCGAAGGGAAAAGAGTAAAAAAATATTTAGGACTCGTTAGCGGCGAAGCCATAATGGGTGCAAACATTTTTAAGGATTTTTTTGCTGGCATACGGGATATAGTGGGGGGCAGGTCAGTCGCTTATGAAAAAGAATTAAGAAAAGCCAAAGAACTCGCAATCGAAGAAATGATACAGGCATCTGTAGCGCTCGGCGGCAATGCAGTAATTGGCGTTGATCTTGATTATGAAACAATAGGCGGGGGCAGTGGAAATATGCTAATGGTCAGCGCATCCGGCACTGCCGTTGAAATAGAAGAATAAGATGAGCGTAATCAAATCAGGCTATTCCGCAATTGTTGGCTTACCCAATGTTGGCAAATCCACTTTACTTAATGCAATGCTTGGGCAGAAAATATCTATAACAAGCAGTAAGCCTCAAACCACACGCAAAAGAATTCTTGGAATATTAAATGAAGAGAATTACCAAATCATATTTTTAGACACACCGGGAATATTAAAACCGGGTTACCTGCTTCAAGAAAAGATGATGAAGTTTGTTGAACTATCTTTTCATGATGCTGATGTCCTGATCATTATGATTGATATATCGGATGCAGATAATGGAAAACATACACTTGAAAATGAATTAATAAATCAATATTTAGTTAAGAAAAAAAAGCCTGCAATTCTAGTACTTAATAAAGTTGATTTATCTTCTGAAGAAAAAGTTAAAGAATTAATTAAGCAATATGGCGGGTTGAATTTATTCGAACGGATAATTCCCGTCTCGGCGACTTTAAGTTTTAATATTCAAAAGTTAACTGAGTCGGTGTTAGAGTTTATGCCTGTTCATCCAAAATATTTTCCTGAAGATATTGTTGCAGATGAAAACGAAAGATTTTTTGTCTCCGAAATAATTCGTGAAAAAATTCTTGAATTATTTCAGGAAGAAATTCCATATAGCTGTGAAGTGCGTGTTGTTGATTATAAAGAAAGAGATGAGACAAAAGACTTTATCGAAGCAGAAATAATAGTTGAACGTGATACACAAAGAGCTATAATTTTAGGAAAAGGAGGAGCAGCAATTAAAAGACTCGGACTTTCTGCACGGAAAGAAATTGAAGAGTTTGTTCAGAAGGAAGTTTATCTTGATTTACGAGTGAAGGTTAAAAAGAAGTGGCGCTCTGATGATCAATCCCTCAAACAATTTGGATACACTTCCGAAGAGTAATCTAATTCTATGAAAAAGTATTATGGTGAAAGTGCACTTCTTTTAAATACAATTATTTGGGGGGGGACATTTGCCATTGTTAAGAATGCCTTCCATGATGTCTCACCGTTACTATTTCTGGGCTTAAGATTTGTAATTGCAACATTGTTATTCCTTCCGTTTGTCTATATGCAATTATTAAAGACTGATAAAAAGACCATTCTCGCCGGAGTAATACTCGGCGTATTTTACTTTTCAGGATTTGCAACTCAAACTCTTGGTCTGAATATAACGACAGCAACCAAGTCAGGATTTATAACTGGAACTTTTGTAATCTTTATTCCGGTTCTTCAATTAATAATTGAAAGAAGAAAACCTAAATGGTTCAACATCGTTAGTGTGTTGTTAGTCTTAATTGGATTAGTAATGCTTGCAAGCAAAGGTGATAATGCCATAGATTTTATACGGCAGCTTGGTTCTGATTTCAACCTTGGTGATTTACTAACTTTATTTTGTGCTGTACTTTTTGCGTTTCAGGTTGTATATGTTGATGTATTTACAAAACGGTACAATTATCTGCCAATGGTTTTTGTGCAGCTGCTGGTTACAGGCTTAGGCGGGTTGGTGTTCGCATTTATTTTTTCTATTACAGAATTGGAGGCTGTCAGATTTAATTTGAGTTCAAGTGTGATTGCATCTTTAATTTATACTGCAATATTTGCTTCAATTATTGCAACAATTATTCAGCTTAAATTTCAAAAAATAGTTTCGCCCACAAAGGCAGGAATCATATTCTCAATCGAACCGATATTTGCTGCCGTATTCGCTTTCTTTTTACTAAGTGAAAAAATATCTAAATTTGGTTTACTCGGATGTGCAATAATTTTCATTGGATTAATTCTTTCAGAATTTTTTGAAAACAAGTTTAAAAATGAATAGCAGAGCAGTAATAATTGTATCCGGTAATGTCCAGGGGGTGGGTTTTAGATATTACGTTTATCGGAATGCGAGAGCACTTAATCTTACGGGATTCACAGAAAATTTATACACTGGACAAGTTCTAACAGTTGTTGAAGGTGAAGATATATTTGTTAAAGAATTGATTAATAAAATAAAAATAGGACCCCCTCACGCTACAGTAAAAAACTGCAACATTAGCTGGGAGGTCTATAAAAATGAATTTGAAAGTTTTGAAATAAAAGCATGAAAAATAATTTTAGAACAGGAATTGGTTTCGATGTTCATCAATTTGCAGAGGGCAGAAAATTAATTATTGGAGGGATCACAATTCCTAACGATAGAGGTTTACTCGGTCATTCCGATGCTGATGTATTATTGCATGCAATTGCTGATGCCTTATTAGGTGCTGCTTCACTTGGGGATATCGGCCAGCATTTCCCTGATACAGATTCAACATTCAAAAATGCAGATAGCAAAAATCTTTTGCATCAAGTTGTCGAACTTATCCATAAAAATAATTATGAAATTGAAAATGTTGATTCGACACTTACGCTACAAGCTCCAAAATTAGCTCCATTCATTCCTGAAATGAAGAAAGTAATAGCCTCAATCCTTAATATTGAAGAGAGTAGAGTTTCTGTTAAAGCAACAACTACAGAGCATTTGGGTTTTGTCGGAAGAGAAGAAGGCGCTGCAGCTTTTGCCACAGTTTTGATTTATAAAAAGTAAATATGTTCGAAGATATTTTAAGCAGTATTTCAGATTTCAGTCCGCTCTGGATTTATTTATCATTATTATTCTTTTCATACATTGAAAACATATTTCCACCCTCCCCAAGCGATTTAGTTGTGGTTGTAGGCGGTTCGCTGGTAGGTGCTGGAGCGATAAGCTTTGTGCCTACGCTTCTCATTACAAGTTTTGGAAGCATTGCCGGATTTATGACTTTATATTTTCTGGGCTCACAACTTGATAGAAAAGTAATAAGCTCAGGAAAGTTAAAATTCATTTCGCTGGAGGCTCTGCAAAAGGCAGAGGCATGGTTTAACAAATACGGTTATTGGGTAATTTTAATTAATAGATTTTTACCCGGCACACGTTCAGTGATTTCATTTTTCGCCGGTGTGAGTGAATTAAAAATAAAAAGAACTTTAATACTTGCCGGTGTAAGTTCAATTGCATGGAATTTTATAATTATTTATTTGGGTATTTTATTCGGTGATAACATTTCGATGGTTGATAAATATCTTTCTATGTACAGTAATATTATCTTAATTGTTTCGGGAATAGTTATTATAGTTTTTGCAGCTCGATATTTTATTAAAAAGAAAAAGAAAAGCTAAAATGAAATTATTTTTTGTAAAAAAATCAGTACTCAATCAAGATGAAAAAAAACAGCGAAGCAAAAATCGAAAGCTATTAATATTAAGTGGAGCAATGCTTGGTCTATCGTTTCCACCCTTTCCGTTTCCATTTCAATTTTTGATGTTCTTTGCATTGATTCCTTTCTTTTTTGTTATTGAAAAGAAAAAAACTCTGCTTGAAATAAATAAAGCAATGTTTTTAACTGCATTTATATTTTGCATGATCGGAGTATATTGGGTTGGAAGCTGGCAATCAAAAGCCGATTCATTTCTAATGATGGGGGGAGGTGTGCTTTTATTTTTCTTACCCTCATTGTATATGATTATCTCCACACTTTTCTATCTTAGCCGAAAATTATTTAAGGAAAAAGCAGCTTTGTTTTTGTTTCCTCTGCTTTGGGTAACTCTGGAGCATCTTTTGGCAATTACTGAATTTAGCTTCCCATGGCTGACCCTCGGGCAGGGGCTTTCTTATTTTACTTTGTTTATTCAGATTGCTGATATTGTTGGAGCAATAGGTCTGTCGCTGATAGTGCTGTATCTAAATATCTTCATCTACAAGAGTATTTTATTTTTTAAAGACGATAGAAAAAAATCTGCATACTGGATTTCGATGGCGGGGATACTTTTTGGTGCGGTTATTATTTATGGCAGTTTAAGAATCAGCACGATAAACCTCGATGGAAAGTCGATTCGCGTAGGTGTCATTCAACCAAATATTGATCCTTGGGAAAAATGGAAAGTCACTGGTTTAAAGCCCATCCTTTCAAACTATTTTGAATTATCGCAGCGTGCAGTCAATGAAAAAATAGATTTGCTTATTTGGCCAGAAACGGCTTTGCCTGTTTATCTATTGAATGGAGGATACACTAATCACGTTGATTCAATTTATTCATTTATTAAAAAAAATAATGTATTCTTACTAACCGGGATGCCGCATGTTGAATTTTATTTTGATAAAGATAATCACCCCGAAGATGCAAAGCAGGGGATTGAAAATGATTTCTGGTACCGAACATATAATTCTGTATTGATGTTATCCCCTTATAACCGAAGTATTCAGCGATATGGAAAAATGAAATTAGTTCCACTTGGTGAGCACACACCCTATGTTGATAAAATTCCTTTTCTCGGTGATTTACTGAAATGGAGCGTGGGTTTATCCGGCTGGAACTTTGGACAAGATACAATTGTGTTTAAAATGCCTTTGGTTGATTTTGATTCTTCGCTGCAATCTCCCATCATTAAAGATACATTATATCTCTCAGGCTTAGTTTGTTTCGAATCCGTGTTCCCGGATTTTGTTGCGGGTTTTGTTGACCGAGGTGCTCAATTTATTACCATCGTTACCAATGATAGCTGGTATGGCAAATCAAGTGGACCATATCAGCATAAAGAAATTGGGGTACTTCGCGCTGTTGAAAACAGAAGATCTGTTGTACGATGTGCCAACGGAGGAATCAGCTGCATAATTAATCCAATTGGAATAACAGAGAAAGAAACTGAATTATTCAAACGGACATTTTTAACCGGTGATGTGAAATTAAATTTCGACAAAACTTTTTATACGAAATATCCTTTAATAATTCCGGTCGTAGCTCTTGCATTTTCTATGTGGATATTTGGAATAAATATTCTATTATGGTTGAAGAAGAAACTTAAATTGTGAATAAGAATAAAATTAAAAAAGTCAAAAGTATCATTAAGTAATTAATAGAAGTGTAATTATAATTATGTGGAGAAAAAATCTTTTAGATTTACTATGAAAAAAGAACATGAAAAGAAAAGACAAAGAGAAGTAATAATTATTCTCTCCCGCTTGTGGAAGGTTGAGAGGGCTTTCTTATGATTGACTTAAGAAGCGACACCGTCACACGCCCTTCCGAAGCAATGCGTAAAGCAATGTATGAAGCTGAGGTGGGTGATGATGTTTTTAAAGAAGACCCCACTGTAAATAAACTTGAAGAATATGCTGCCGAACTTCTCGGCAAAGAAGCAGCATTATTTGTTTCGAGCGGTGTAATGGGAAATCAGCTTTGTCTAAATGTATTGACTCAGCCTGGCGATGAAGTTATTTGTGAAAAAGATTGTCACATTTTTAATTATGAATCAGGATCGCCGGCAAAGCTTAGTGGTATTCAGCTTCATCCGATTGAAGGAAGGGGCGGTGCAATTACAGCAGAGCAAGTTGAACCATTGATTCGTCCGGAAAGCGCATATTACATGCCGCGCACGCGTGTAATTGAAATTGAGAATACACATAATCGCGCCGGTGGAACTATTATTGATTTGGATGTGATTAAAAATTTAAGCTCGCTTGCAAATAAGTATAATTTATTTTTTCATCTTGACGGTGCAAGAATTTGGAACGCATCGGTCGCAACAGGAATTTCTGTGAAAGAATATGCTTCTTATTTTGGTTCTGTTTCTTGTTGTCTTTCTAAAGGACTGGGTGCACCGGTAGGTTCGATGATAGCCGGCACAAAAGATTTTATTCGTGAAGCTTATCGTGTTCGAAAATCTTGGGGCGGGGGAATGAGGCAAGTTGGAATTCTTGCCGCCGCCGGTTTGTATGCTCTTCAAAATAATATTGAAAGATTAAAAGAAGATCACGAGAAAGCAAAATTATTTGCGAGTTCTATCTCTCAAAATTCTAGCCTCGAAATAGATTTGTCTGCAGTTCAGACAAACATCGTGATCTTCAAGCCAAAAAAAATATCTGTTGAGCTGGCAGTTGAAAAATGTAGACACGAGGGATTATTACTTTCGGTTGGGAAAATAGACTCATTGCGGGCAATTACTCATCTGGATGTTTCAAAAACGGATATTATTAAAGCGATTGAAATCTTAAAAAGAGTTTTCAAATAATTTATTCCTCAGCTTAAATTACAGTAAAGTTTTTTAGAAAATAATTTTAAACCCTATACTTATTTAATGATCGAAAATATATTTTATCATAAAATAATTACGCGAGTACGATTTCACGAAGTAGATATGCTCGGTGTCTGCAACAATGCTGTTTACATTAATTATTTTGAAACTGCAAGGTTGGAGTACATTAAAGCAGCCGGCTTGATGCCTGAAAGTGGAATATTTTCTGACGGAAAAATATTTTTTATGGTTCGCAATGAAATAAACTATCGCAATCACGCCAGATACGACGATGAACTTGGAATTTATTCAAGGATATCATTCATAAAAAATTCATCATTCGGATTTGATCATATTATTAAAAACGAAAAAAATAATAAAATAATTGTTGATGGATCGGGTGTCGTTGTCAGAGTTGATCCTCAATCGAGAAAATCCTTTCCCGTTGATGATGATTTTATTCAAAAAATTAAATCATTCCAGGGTGAGGTAACAATTTTAAAAGGAGGCGGTAATTAATATGAGAAAGATTGTATTTGATATTGAAACCTGCTCACTCCCTTTTGAATCTTTAACTGAAAGTCAAAGGGAATATCTGCTTCACTTTGCCGAGAAAGAAAAGGATGAGGTGATCAGAGCAGAAATGATTAACGAGGCAGTACGATATACTTCCTTATATCCATTTACAGCTAAAGTTATTTCCATTGGGATTTATGATATTGAGAAAGATAAATCTTTCGTTTACTATGAGTCTAAGGTTGAAGAGGAATGGTTCTCCGAGGATGATCAAATCCATTTTAAGGGCGTTTCTGAGGAAAATATGATCAAATCATTTTGGCGAATTGCAGAAGTTGCCGATCAAGTAATTACGTTTAACGGGCGAAATTTTGATGTCCCATTTCTTATGCTGCGCTCAGCCTTACTTCAAATTAAACCATCAAAAAATTTTCTGAAAAATAGATTTGACATTTCAAGACATATAGATTTATTGGAGCAGTTGACATTCTTTGGTGTTACACGAAAATTCAATCTTGATTTTTATTGTCAAAGTTTTGGAATTGATTCACCAAAATCAAAAGATATTACAGGAATGGAAGTTAAAACTTTATTCGAAGCAGGGAGAATTAAAGAAATAGCTATTTATTGCAGCAAGGATGTAAGCGCAACTTTTCAATTATATAAAATTTGGAATGAATATCTTAACTTTTAAAAGTAAATTTTTTAAGTATCAAACAAGGATTTCTTGCATGGTAAATACAAATCTTTTCATTATAGCTTTTTTACTTTTTATTTCTTTTCCATTTATCGGCGGTTGTCAAGAAAAACCAGAACAGCCGGAAGTGTCAACGGATTCATCTCAAGTTTTATCAAGAGCAAATGTGCATACAGAAACCATTGACGGTGTGGAAGTAAAGACAATTTATTACGATGATAAATCTAAAACAGAAACTCAATATCGAAATGGTGTGAGGAATGGTTGGACGAAAAATATAGATGAAAGTGGAAAAGTTACTTCGGAAGGAACTTATCTAAATGATAAAATGGAAGGTGAGTTTCGGTCATACTATCCAAATGGAAAATTAATGTTGAAAGCCAATTATAAAGCTGGATTGCTCGATGGAAGCTCATATTATTATTTCCCTGATGGTAAAATTCAAAAAGAAACCAAGTATGAAAGGAATAAAATATTGTTTATAAAAGAATATGACCAGGACGGCAACCTTCTGTACGAAGATAAATTTTAACGAATGTATATGGAAATATAATGATTGAACCTAAAGTAAATCTCCAACTCGCTCAAGAACATGGCTTAACTGAAGAAGAATATAGCAAAATACTGAACATATTAAACCGTGTCCCCACCTATACCGAATTAGGGATATTCAGTGTTATGTGGAGCGAGCATTGCAGTTATAAAAATTCAATTGCTCTTCTAAAAACATTGCCCAGGGAAGGTAAAAAATTATTAGTTGGTGCGGGTGAGGAAAACGCAGGACTTGTTGATATTGGCGACAATCTTGCCGTTGCTTTTAAAATTGAAAGTCACAATCATCCCTCAGCAGTTGAGCCTTATCAAGGTGCAGCTACAGGGGTCGGGGGAATTATGCGCGATATCTTTACGATGGGTGCGCGTCCGATTGCTTCTTTAAATTCTCTTCGCTTTGGTTCACTGAAAGATGCACGTACAAGATTTTTATTTGACGGCGTCGTTCGAGGAATTGGTGATTACGGAAATAGTTTCGGAGTTCCGACTGTTGCCGGTGAAGTTTACTTCGATGAATGCTATCAGGACAATCCGTTAGTTAATGCAATGGCTGTTGGAATTGTAAATAAAAGTCTCATTGCAAGCGCAGTGGCAAAGGGGGCAGGAAACCCAATTATGATTGTAGGATCCTCAACTGGGAGAGATGGAATACACGGTGCTACTTTTGCTTCAGAAGAAATATCCGAAAAATCAGAAGCAAAAAGACCCTCGGTTCAAGTTGGTGATCCATTTACTGAAAAACTTTTACTTGAAGCAACTCTTGAAATTATTAGAAATGGCTGGCTCATAGGCATTCAAGATATGGGGGCGGCAGGTATTTCCTGCTCTACAAGTGAAATGAGTGCAAAAGGAAATTCTGGAATGAAAATTAATCTCGACAGTGTTCCACTGCGGGAACAAGGGATGACTGCGTACGAAATAATGCTTTCGGAAAGCCAGGAGAGAATGCTTTGTTGCGTCAAAAAAGGTTATGAAGATAAAGTTAAGGAAGTTTTTAATAAATGGGATTTGAATTGTGAAATTATTGGTGAAGTTACTGATCAAGGCTTATTAGAAATTGATTATCAGGGAGAGAAAAAAACTTCAGTACCAGCTTTTGATTTGGTACTTGGCGGCGGTGCACCGGTTTATTTTCGTGAAAGTACAGAGCCCAAGTACATTCATGAATTACGCAAATTTAATTTTTGTCCTCTGCCGGAACCACTATCAATTGAAGAAAGTTTTAAAAAAATATTTTCATCACCGAATATTGTTTCTAAAAAATGGGTTTATGAACAATATGATTCAATGGTTCGGACAAACACTATTGTCGGTCCTGGATGTGATGCTGCAGTTGTTTTTATTAAGGGTACTAAAAAGGCACTTGCTATGAAAACAGATTGCAACGGAAGATATGTTTACTTGAATCCGAAAGAAGGCACAAAATTGGCGGTGGCTGAAGCTGCAAGAAATATTGTCTGTTCAGGTGGAAAACCACTTGCGATTACAAATTGTTTAAATTTTGGAAATCCATATAAACCTGAATTGTACTGGCAATTTAAGGAAGCAATTGCCGGGATGGGTGAAGCCTGCAGATATTTCGACACGCCAGTCACAGGCGGTAACGTAAGTTTCTACAACGAATCTCCAAACACAGCAGTATATCCCACGCCCACGATTGGAATGGTAGGTCTAATTGAAGATCTTAAAAATGTTACTACATCATACTTCAAAAAGGAAAATGACCTAATCTATCTTCTTGGCGAGGATTTTGAGGAAATTGGGGGAAGCGAATATCTGAAAATTATTCATGGAAAAGTTGCAGGTGATTGTCCCAGAATTAATCTTGCTACTGAAGTTAATCTTCAAAAAACTCTGCAAGAATTAATTGAATTAAGTTTAATAAATTCAGCACATGATATTTCGGAAGGCGGTATCGCTTGTGCAATAGCAGAGTGCTGCGTAATGAATCAGGAGAAAATGATTGGTGCTGAAGTGAATATACCTGTAAAAAGCAGAGTTGACTTTTCGCTGTTCTCGGAAAGTCAATCTCGAGTCATAATTAGTCTTGATATGAAAAATCAGGAATTAGCAGAAGATATTTTGAATAAGGCTAAACAGCCGTTTATATTAATTGGTAAAACTGGCAGTAACGC
Source organism: Ignavibacteriaceae bacterium (assembly GCA_035328465.1). GTDB lineage: Bacteria > Bacteroidota > Ignavibacteria > Ignavibacteriales > Ignavibacteriaceae > JADJEI01. The sequence continues at coordinate 83,259 of DAOLIQ010000002.1, forward strand.
ATTATTAATCAATAAAAAAATAAGAATTAGTTTGGTAAACCTTGCAGATATTTATTTTAATACGATATCAAGAATTATGAATGAATAAAAAAGCATTCCTAAAAAAAATAAAATCTTTTGAAGTTTATGAGCTTTTCAGAAAAGCAAGATTTTTATTTAATGTTAAACCGGATTATAACAAAGTAAAGATCTTCGTTCTGCATTATTTTGGTGGTCTTTATAAACGAATTGATACCCACCATGTTTTTTTATTCGCTGGAGGATTGGCTTTTTCATTATTTGTTTGTATCGTGCCGTTTACACTTATAATCTTTTGGATACTTGGAAATTTTTTAGACTCAGCCGAAGTTGAACTGCAGCTTAACTCATTAATTCACACAGTAATTCCCTACGAAACATATTCTAATTTTGTTCAGGATATAATTTTTAAAAGAATTTATGAAGTGATTGAGTATAAAAATATTGCAGGCGTTGTTGGTTTTACCGGTTTATTTTTTGCTGCAAGTGGTTTCTTTAGCAGCGTAAGAACTATTCTTAATAAAGTTTATGGCACCGATGAAGATGTTAGTTTGATTTTAGGTAAAATTAGAGATTTCGCCTTGATTATTCTGGCGCTAATTGTGCTGCTTGTTTCTACTTTCATAATACCTGCTTTAGATATACTCCGAAATCTTTCCGAAACAATTCCACTTTTTCACTTTTTTCAATTAGGAATTTTTCAGAAGATATTCACCACACTTTTCTCATTAACTATTCTTTATTTTATTTTTACTTTAATGTACTCGGTTGTTCCAACTGTAAAGATAAAAAAGCGAGCAGTACTTGTTGGGGCGATGTGGGCAGCACTGCTATGGGAAACTGCTAAACAGGCATTTGGCTATTATTTATTTAATTTTGCTTCCTGGGGTAAAATCTATGGCACTTATACTTTAGTTGTTGTTGTTGCTTTTTGGATTTACTATTCCTCAATAGTTTTTATAATTGGTGCAGAAATAGGAATGCTGTATCATGAGCGTTTAATTGGTAAATTATCTTTAGATGAGAAATTGTAATCAATTTTTATTTATCAGTAAAATTATCTCTTGCTTTTGTTTAGATCTCTTTCTAAATTTCTTCCACCAATAAAGGAAAGAAATTATTTTTGTTTAACAGAATGTACTGGGAGTCATTCTTGAATATTAATATTTATAAAATAATGAGGTAAATATGAAAAATTATTTGAGGGTTACATTTGTCATTTGTTCAGTCTTTTTAGCAATTTTTAGCTTCAGTTGTTATAAAGCACCGGCAGAAATTTCGTACAATATTGATGTATGCAGCGAATGCGGCATGCTTATTAGTGATCAACACTTCGGTGCTGAAATAGTTTTACGCAACGGTAAATATTTAAAATATGATACAATTGATTGCTTGGTGAAATCTATACTTGACAAAGATGTGAAAGTTAAACAGATCAACTCACGTTGGGTAGTGGACTATTCCCGACCTGCTAATTTTATTTACCTGCCAAATGCAACTTTCTACAAGGGAGATAAAATAAAAAGTCCATCCGGGTTTAATATTATTGCTGTTGAGGATAAGAACGTTGCTGAAAGAATCCAATCAAAACATGGGGGGGACATCCTCTCTTTTAAAGATGTTGTCGTTTT
>DAOLIQ010000003.1:0-68062 GCA_035328465.1 Ignavibacteriaceae bacterium
ACATTAGTGATTTGATTGAATGTGTGGATTAGCGTTGAAAATAAAAAAGGCAGCTTCCGTTTCCGTTAGTTAACGGATAACAGATTGGGCTGCCGTAACCTTTTGCTAAACTTATACTATCGTGTCAACAAGTAGTCAACAATTTTTCCTAAATCTTTTACGTTTTTATTTCCAAAGGAGGGCATCATCTGGTTTGTATATTGCTTGCGGTATTCCTTAAATCTATCAGAACTCATAAATGAATTCGGGTTGCGTAAATAGTTTATAAGATTATCTCTGCCCCAAAATTGTGTTAAGTTTTTTAAAGGGGGTCCTAATTTCGTACCTGCAAGATCTGCTCCATGACAATTAACACAGCCAAATGAGCCAAGTAATTCTTCCCCTGAAAGTTCTTTGGAAGATGTTGTTTGCTGCTGCTGCATCATTGGGCCCATTCCGGAAATAGGCTCTGGTTCATCTTTTTTTACAGCACGCTGGAGCACAAATAAAAGTAAAAATAGTCCTAAAAAAGCAGCGACCCAAATCTGGGGTTTAGTCATAAAAATATTCCCTAATTATTAAATTATTTTATTTCGAATGATGCGTTAACTACGGCGGTAATTTCTTTCTCAATAGAACTGAGATCATTAACACCGTAATCGGAAACTTCGTTTGAAAGTCTCGGGGTAATCTGAAGCACACCCATCCTTGCATTTCGCATTGGTCCGAGATCACGATCTGTAGCTTCGGCAATTTTTTGTGCGCGCACCATTGCATCCTTGGCGGCGGCAGCTTGTATTTCAATTTTCAGTTCGGCAATTTTTGTGTAGTGATATTCAGGCATTTCAACTGTGAAGCTTACCCCCTGCTCAACAAGTGAAGTAATATCAAGTGAAATATCTTTTATCTTATTCACATCGGTTGACTGAATTTCAATTCTCTGATTATAAACATAACCAATCACATTTCCGGTTTGGTAGCCGTTAGAATTCAATTCATAAACAGGATAACTGTTGATAGTAAAAAATTCTATTTTATCTTGTGGAAATCCTTTACGTCCGAGATAAGAGATTACAATCGGTTTCTGACGATTCAATTCTTTATATGCGGCGTCTGCCGAGAATGACTGTACGGAAATTGTTCCGCGCAAAACTCCAAGATCAGACGTGATATATTTTTTTGCAGAACCTGTTACGGTAATTGTCTGATTTGCTGTTTGATTCGAGCGCCATGCGGTAGTAAAAATAATGACACCAATGATGAAACATATTCCTATTATCCCAAAAGGGATCAGAAGATGATTTTTATTTTCCATAAATTTTATTCTAAATATTTAAATGAATCTCAATTGAAACTTATTAAAATACTGATGTTTTAACAAGACATTTTGAGATTGCGATGATGATTAATAATAGCAGTTAAAATGTATAATTCAATTTATGATTCCATATATTAACTATTAAAATGATTTGAAAAACTGAAATGCAAAAAAAAGCAAACAAACTAATAAATGAAAAGAGTCCTTATTTACTCCAGCATGCTTACAACCCTGTAAACTGGTATCCCTGGGGTGATGAAGCATTTGAAAAAGCTAAGCGTGAAGACAAACCTATTTTTCTTTCGATTGGTTATTCGACATGTCATTGGTGCCACGTTATGGAAAAAGAATCTTTTGAAGATGAAGAAGTTGCAGCTAAGATAAATGATAATTTCATTCCAATAAAAGTTGATCGGGAAGAACGCCCTGACATCGATGGAATTTATATGTCCGTTACACAAATGATGACAGGCGGGGGAGGCTGGCCAATGACTGTGATTATGACTCCCGATAAAAAACCGTTCTTTGCAGGGACTTATTTCCCGAAACATCAGAAATATAATCGTATTGGATTGATGGAATTGATTCCCCGTTTGAATGATGTTTGGAAAAATAAAAGAGATGAAATAATTAAAGCAGCGGAGGATATAATTCATTCACTTCAAACTCCTGCTCAGCAAAATCAAATCAATCAACTTAGTTTAGAGACGCTCGACAAAGCATATAACGAATTGCGTAAAAGATTCGACGGCACAAACGGAGGTTTCGGTAGTCAGCCGAAATTTCCATCCCCCCACAATTTTCTCTTTCTCCTTCGATATTGGAAAAGGAAAAATGAACCGGAAGCTTTGTTAATGGTTGAAAAAACTTTGACCGAAATGAGGAAGGGGGGAATTTACGATCATATTGGCTTCGGGTTTGCCCGTTACTCAACGGATGAGAGATGGCTTGTCCCTCATTTTGAAAAAATGCTATACGATCAGGCTTTACTTGTAATTGCCTATTCAGAAACTTATCTGGCGACAAAAAATGATTTCTATAAACAAACTGCTGAAGAAATTCTAGAATATGTTTTAAGAGATATGACTCATCCTGAAGGAGGATTTTTTTCTGCTGAAGATGCTGACAGCGAAGGTGAAGAAGGTAAGTTCTATTTGTGGACTGAAAAAGAAATTGATAATCTCTTTAATAAAGAAGATGCGGCGTTTGCCAAAAAATTATTCAATACAAGTCCTGATGGGAATTGGATTGACCAGATGAGCAGCAATCATGATGGCTCAAACATTTTTCACCTCACTAAAACTTTGGACGAACTCGCTTCAGAATTTCACTTGCCTTTATCTGAATTTCAGATACGATTTAATTTAATTAGAAAAACACTATTTGACTTTCGTGAACAGAGAATTCATCCGCACAAAGATGATAAAATTTTGACGGATTGGAATGCATTAATGATTTCTGCATTTGCAAAAACTTATCAGGTTACTTTCAACAAAAAATTTCTGATTGCTGCCGAGAATGCAGCAAAGTTTATTCAAAAAAATCTTACTGATAAGAAAGGATTTTTGCTTCATCGATACCGTGAGGGCGAAGCAGCAATACCAGCTTATATTGATGACTACACTTTTCTAATTCAGGCATATTTGGATTTGTACGAAGCCAGCTTTAATTCAGAATATATTTTGCAGGCACTAAAACTTAATCAGGATATGCTTGAACATTTTGAAGATGAAACTAACGGGGGGTTCTATTTTACTTCCGATCTTAATGAAAACCTGCCTCTACGGCAAAAAGAAATTTATGATGGCGCAGTACCATCCGGTAATTCTATTGCATTATTGAATTTACTAAAGCTGCATAAAATCACAAATGAATCATCACTTGAATTGAAGGCACAGAAGTTGGTTGATTATTTCTCTAATCTGATTTATCAGCATCCTTCAGCCTATACTCAATTTTTATGCGGGATTGATTTTGCGTTTGGTCCTTTGCAGGAGATAATAATTACCACCGAGTCAGTTGGTTCTGCAAAAGATTTTATTAGTGTGATAAGGAATAATTACAGTCCAAATAAAATATTTTTACTTCTCGATAAAAAAGAAAAAGTCCTTGCGAGTGTTTCTCCTTATCTTAAAAATTATAAAATAATAAAGAATAAAACCGCAGTTTATATTTGTCAAAATTTAACATGTCTTGAGCCGGTTTTTACCACCGCCGAATTAAAGCAGATATACGAATAATTCCTATGGACATTCTCGTGCAATCACATTAACTTGCCTATGTTACTAAACCAATATTTATTTTAGATCGTGGAAAAAGATAATAAGTTAGTTCGATCATTACTCTTTGATGCCAGGCAGGGTAATAATTCAGCCTTCGAACAACTGTACAAGATGAACTCCGATCATATTTACACACTGGTGCTTCGATTAACTTCTTCTCTAACACTTGCAGAAAAAATCACTAAAGATGTTTTCCTGGAAACTTGGCTGCACATAAGTTCAGTTCGGGTGGATACTTCATTCAATGGATGGTTGATTGGAATATCCGTATTCAAAATACTTGAATTATTTAGAAGCGGAGAGTTAGAAAATATTCCAAAGATTGAACCCGGTGAGATTATTCCATCCATAGAAAAGCTTTCAGAAACGTATAGCAAAATTGAATATGCAATTCTTACATCAGTAAATGAAGAAGAGCGTATCGCGTTTGTACTTCATTATCTTGAAAAATACTCTCTTCAAGAGAGCTCTGATTTATTAGGGGTTACCCATGATAAATTTCAACAATTATTGAACTCCGCAGTATTAAAGATTCTTCAGGCAACTAATTTTGAAAAAGGTGATGAAGCTTTTCTGGACCTAATAAGTAAAATAAATTACAAGCTTCACCCGGCAACGGAAATTTGGAAGCAAGTCTCGGATGAAATGGTCCATTATAAGTCTGTTAGGCAAAATACCCTGGTGGAGAAAATAGAAGCAGAGCGTTTAGTCCGTGCAGAAGAGTATGAAAAAGATAAACAATCGCTTCGTGAAGAACTTGAGAAAGAGGAAAAGAGATTATTAGAACGAAAGAAAAAGCAATCGGAAAGAATTCGGAGACCACAAAAATTCCGCCCTTTTTTAATTGCAGCAGTTTTATTTTTTTTAGTTCCGATTGCATATTATTTTTTATCCATGCAAGTCAAATGGTCAATTTCAATTGTCAGTGGCACTCCGAAATTAAATTCTACTTCGTTACAGGGGACTGAATCTTTTGGCAAAGGTGATTTGCTGGTAAATAACTCGGTGAGTGAGGCGAGTTTATTTATTTCCGACATTGGCTCAATTTTTATTAAACCAAATACAAAAATTAAAAGAATTGAAAACGATGAGTTGTTCTTATTACAAGGCACAATTTCAGTTATGCGCACCGAAGCAGAAAGATTTTTCAGTGTTAAAACTTCTTCGGTACTAATAAAAGATTTTTATCTTAACGGTGATTATAAATTAGATTCAGACGAAATTGGCGGTGGTTCAATTGAATGTGACTATAGTTGGGTTATCCTGGTAAAAGACAATTTTGAAATGATTGTGCCTTCAAAATATAAATGTGAATGGCAAAAGGAAAAAATAGGATTACCTTATTCTGTTTCAGCATCAGACGAATTTAAGAAGGCAATCGCGGGTTTCGATGCCGATAAAAATGATGAAAAAATGTTTGATAAAATCATAAGTTTAAGCCAAAAAAGTGATGCCCCAACCTTATGGAATTTATTGAAAATTGTTAGACCCGATTCAAGAATAATTGTAGTTAACAAATTGAATGAGCTTGTTCCTTTTCCCCCAGGTGTTAATCAAAATGGATTGATTGATTTAGAACCTAAAATGATGCAGCTTTATTTAAACGAAATAGAATTTCGTTATTAATAACTTATCTCTTCGGTTTATAAAAATGCGAACTCTGCCCAAAGAAAACTTCTGCTGCATCCATAATTGTTTCGGATAAAGTTGGATGAGGATGAATTGTTAATTTCAAATCTGTAACATTGGCTCCCATTTCGATTGCAAGTACTCCTTCTGCAATTAACTCACCGGCACCGGGACCGCAGATTCCAACTCCAAGTATTCTTTGCGTATCTGGATTAATAATTAATTTTGTTACCCCATCATTTCTATCAAGCGTAACAGCTCTGCCGCTTGCTGCCCAGGGGAATTTTGCAACTTCGTGTTTTATTCCTTCTTTCTTTGCCTGCTCTTCTGTAATTCCTGCCCATGCAATTTCAGGATCAGTAAATACAACAGCGGGAATTGCGAGTGGCTCAAATGTAACTTTGTGTCCTGCAATTACTTCAACAGCAACTCTGCCCTCGTGCGAAGCTTTGTGTGCAAGCATTGGTTCGCCGGCAATATCACCAATAGCAAAAATATTTGGATCAGTTGTGCGTAGTTGTTTGTCAACTTTTATCCAGCCTCTATCAGTAAGAGTAACTTTTGTATTCTCTAATCCAAGTCCACGTGTTTCTGGTTTTCTTCCGATGGACATCAAGACATAATCATAAACTTTATCAGCAACATTTCCTTTATCATCTTGTATCTTAACAGAGATTCCATTGATTGCTTCTCGCATTTCCAGAACTTTGCTGTTAAGCATTACTTCAGCAAAAGATTTTTTTATGCGAATTGAAAGATAATTTACAAGATCACGATCAGCGCCAGGTAACAATCCTGGCATCATTTCAACAACAGATACTTTTGTTCCGAGTGCCTGATAAACTGAACCAAGCTCTAATCCTATGTATCCGCCGCCAACAACTAGAAGTGATTTTGGAATTTCAGGTAAATCAAGAGCTGATGTTGAGTTGAGTAATCTTTTAGATTTAATATTTAGTGATGGAATTGTGGTTATTACAGAACCAGTTGCAATGATAGCTTTTTCAAAGGTGTGTTCAATTGTTTCTCCATCAACTTTTTCAATCTTTAAAGTTGATGAGTTAACGAAACTCGCTCTGCCTTGAATGAAATTTATTTTTCTCTGCTTAGATATTTGTCCGAGTCCACTAGTAAGTTTTGTTACCACATTGTTTTTAAAATCACGTAGTTTGTTTATGTCAATCTTTGGAGCTCCGAATTCAATTCCCCAATTCTTTGCTTCTTCAGCTTCGTGGATCAACTTTGCAACATGAAGCAATGCTTTTGATGGAATACATCCACGGTAAAGACAAACACCACCGGGATTTTTATCCAGATCAACAAGTGTTACATCCATACCAAGATCAGCGGCAAGAAATGCAGCTGCATATCCGCCAGGTCCGCCGCCGATAACAGTTAATTTAATTTTTTCATTCATAAATAACCTTAAAACAATGGGACACTGAGCATTATGATTGCTTATGATTTATTAAGATCATAAAAAATCTTAATTATCATAAAAATCAGTGTACTATTCCTACATTAATAATTTTACTGGTTGTTCAAGTGCTTCAACAACAAATCGTAAAAATCTAATTGCATCTGCACCATCAATAATTCTGTGATCATACGACAATGATAATGGCAACATAAGTCTTGGTTCAAAAACTCCGTAGCCATTCCAAACCGGTTCTAATGAACCACGAGAAACTCCAAGTATCGCAACTTCCGGCGAGTTAACAATTGGAGTAAAATATGTTCCGCCGATTCCACCAAGGTTTGAGATTGTGAAACTTCCACCTTGCAAATCATCCAGTCCGATTTTCTTGTTACGTGCTTTTTCTGCAAGTGCGTTCATATCAACAGAAATTTCTGTCAATGATTTTTTATCCGAATTTTTAATGACGGGAACAATCAAACCAAACTCAGTATCAACAGCAACACCAATGTTAAAGTAACTCTTGTAAATAATTTCCTTCTTCTCCATATCAATACTGGAATTGAATTGGGGAAATTTCTTTAAGGCTTCAACAATTATCTTAACAAGAATTGCTGTAACTGTTAACTTTACTTCGGAATTTTTATTCAACTCTTTTCTCGTTTTCTCAAGCAAAGTAATATCAGCTTTATCAAACTGCGTGACGTGCGGAATCGTTGCCCACGCATAGCCAAGATGATCTGCTGTTTTTTTGCGGATATTTGTCATCTCAACTTTGTTGATCGCACCAAACTTTGTGAAATCAGGAAGCGATTCTGATTTGATATTTAATCCTGTTCCACCACTCTGTGAATAAGACTCGTGTAATTTCTTGGAGAATGCTTTAACATCATCCATAGAAATTCTGCCGTTCGGTCCTGTACCGGGAACTTTATTAATATCAACGCCAATTTCTCTTGCAATTCTTCTTACAGATGGAGCGGCAGGTGCGGCGCCTTTTAATATCGGCGGCTGATTATCTGTTTCCATTAACTGGATTGATGGTAGCTCACCAGTTGGTGTTGTAATTTTTTCTTCTTTAGTTTCAGCTTTTGGCGATTCTAAAATTTCATCTTTTTTTACTTCAATCGGTTTTGATTCTACAGAAGCAGCCGATCCAGTCTCAACTTTAATTACAACATCCCCAACTTTTGCTTTGCTGCCGGCCTTTACTAAAACTTCAACAACTTTTCCCGCAACGGTAGTTGGAACTTCTATTGTTGCTTTGTCTGTTTCTATCTCAAGTATTGCCTGGTCAACTTCGATCACATCACCAACCTTTACCAACACGTTTAGAACATCTGCAGCCTCTATATTTTCTCCTAGATCGGGTAAATGAAAATCTACGATTTCTTTTTTGCCGGTTGATTTGGTTGATGGCGCTGCTTTGTATTCAACTTCAGGTTCTGATTTTACTTCTGTGGGTTTATTTCCTTGTTTTTGTTCTGACTTACTCTCACTTTTAATCTCAGGCTTGCTTTCTGCTGGACTTCCGCCTTCATCTACAACCATTACCACAGAACCAACTTTTACTTTATCGCCAGACTTAACTAACAATTTGGTAATCGTTCCTTCGACAGTTGAAGGAACTTCAATTGTAGCTTTGTCAGTTTCAATTTCAATAATTGCCTGATCTTTTTTAACTGTGTCGCCTTCCTTAACAAGAACATTTGCTACATCAGCAGCTTCTATGTTCTCGCCAAGTTCCGGTAATTTAAATTCTGTTGCCATTATAAAATCCTGATTTTCTTTCCGGGTTTCTTTACTCAAAAAGTTATTACACTGAGAACCACTGAGTTTTCACAGAGAACCACGGAGTTATAAAATGTATCTTTTTATTCCGTCTTTTAATCTTAAAACATTAAAGTTGATAAGTAATCCGAGTTTCTTGTCTGCAAATTTTAAATAAGTAAGTATTTGCGCTTCATGTACTGGATTAAATTCATCAACCGTTTTTAATTCAATTACAATTTTATCTTCAACTATTAGATCAGCACGATAACCACAGTCAAGCTTTATCTCTTTATAAACTACTGGAATTGCTTTTTGTTTTTCAACTTTTAATCGAGCTTTCTGCAATTCATAATACAAACATTCTTCGTAAGCTGATTCTAATAATTCGGGTCCCAATACTTTATGAACATCAATTGCACAACCAATAATTACTTTAGTAATATCTTCAAATAACATCTCGGTGGCTCTCGGTGTCTTCTCTGTGTTTCTCCGTGTAACTGTTGTTTGACTTTACGTATTCATCGGGTTGCGTTTGTTTGGATTAATGCCGAGTTCTTTTGCGGCTTTATCCAACGCTTTATCCTGGATTTTTCCTTCTTTAAACAATGCAGTTAATGTTGCAAACACAATATGCTTTGCATCCACTTCAAAGAAATCACGTAATGCTTCACGAGTTTCACTTCGTCCAAATCCATCTGTACCCAAAGAGTATAATCTTCTCGGGAACCACTTAGAAACAGAATCCGGTAATGCTTTTACATAATCCGAAGAAGCAACAAAAACTCCGTCCTCTTTATTCAACATCTTTTCGATGTAAGAAAGTTTTGGTTTTCCTGTGGGGTTTAACAAATTAAATCGTTCAGCTTCGAGAGCATCGCGGCGAAGTTCTTTATAACTTGTAACACTCCAAACATCGCAAGCGACGCGATAATCATCTTCAAGAATTTTTGCCGCTTTAATAACTTCATTTAAAATAGTTCCACTACCAAATAACTGTGCGCGAAGTTTAGCATTTTTTTTGTCTGATGCCAGGAATTTATACATACCTTTCAGTATTCCTTTCTCTACCCCCTTAGGCATTTCAGGCATCGCGTAGTTTTCGTTCATCAAAGTGATGTAGTAAAAAATCTTCTCCTGATCTTCATACATTCTTTTTATCCCATCACGAATAATTACAGCGAGCTCATAAGCAAAGGCGGGATCATAAGCAACCAGATTTGGAACCGGATAAGCAAGCAAATGGCTGTGGCCATCCTGATGCTGTAAACCCTCGCCATTAAGTGTTGTTCTACCCGCCGTGCCGCCGAGTAAAAATCCTTTTGCGCCAATATCACCGGCAGCCCAAACAAGATCACCAACTCTTTGCATTCCAAACATTGAGTAATAAATAAAAAATGGGATCATATTTATTCCGTGTGTATTGTAGGCCGTACCCGCGGCAATAAATGATGACATCGAGCCGGCTTCGTTAATTCCTTCTTCCAGTATTTGCCCGTTCTTTGCTTCTTTGTAATATAGGAGCGAATCTTTATCAACAGGATCATAAAGCTGACCGGGGTGGGAGTAAATACCAACTTGTCTAAAGAGTGCTTCCATACCAAATGTGCGGGCTTCGTCGGGAACGATAGGAACAATAAGCTTTCCAAGTTCTTTATCTTTCAAAAGTTTTGCAAGAATTCTTACGAACACCATTGTTGATGAGACTTCTCTGCCTTCTGTGCCTTTATAGAATTCTTCAAACAATGACTCAGGCGGGGTTTTTATTGGACGTACATCTGTTTTGCGCGAAGGTATATATCCGCCTAGTTCTGCTCTGCGTTTTTTAAGATATTGAATTTCGTGACTGTCTTCATCCGGTTTGAAGAAAGGCTCACCAGAAATGTCATCATCAGAAATTGCGATACCAAAGCGGCTTCTGAATTCTTTCATCTCATCTTCGTTCAATTTTTTCTGTTGATGAGTGATGTTCTTACCTTCACCGCTTTCACCGAGTCCGTAACCTTTGATTGTTTTTGCAATGATAACGGTTGGTTTTCCGGTATTTTCAACTGCAGCTTTATAAGCAGCATAAACTTTTTCAGGATCATGACCACCGCGCCGCATTTTATGTAGCTGCTCATCGCTCATCTTTTCGACCATCTTAAGCAAGTCGGGGTCTTTGCCAAAGAAATTTTTTCGGATATAGTCCCCGCCTTCAACAGAATATTTTTGATATTCGCCATCAACAACTTCACCCATACGTTTAACAAGTTTGCCATCAACATCTTTTTCTAAGAGTGAATCCCAATCATCACCCCAAATAACTTTTATAACATTCCATCCTGCACCGCGGAAGGCTGCTTCAAGTTCCTGAATAATTTTTCCATTGCCGCGGACAGGTCCATCCAATCTTTGCAGGTTTGCATTAATAACAAAAATTAAATTATCAAGTTTCTCACGTGAAGCAAGAGTTATTGCGCCAAGAGCTTCGGGTTCATCAGTTTCGCCATCGCCAAGAAATGCCCAAACGTGCCCGCCGGGTTTTTTCAGTCCGCGGTCTTCTAAGTATCTGTTAAATCTTGCCTGATAAATTGCCATAATAGGACCGAGCCCCATTGATACTGTCGGGAACTCCCAGAAGTTCGGCATTAAGAAAGGGTGAGGGTAAGAAGTAAGACCGCCGTTAGGATTTAAATCTCTTCTAAAATTTTCTAACTGTTCTTTGGTAATTCTTCCTTCGAGATAAGCGCGTGCGTAAATGCCGGGAGAAGCGTGTCCCTGAAAATAAACTTGATCGCCATCGTAACCCTCACCTTTACCGCGGAAGAAATGATTGAAACCAATTTCGTATAAAGTTGCTGCAGAAGCGTAAGTGGAAATGTGTCCGCCGATTCCGCTTTCAAGTTTGTTTGCTTTTACAACCATTGCCATAGCGTTCCAGCGGATAAGACTTTTAATTCGCCGTTCAATTTCGCGATCGCCGGGGAAGGGGGGCTGTTTTTCTCTTGGTATTGTGTTTATATAAGGTGTGTTTGCGCTAAAGGGAATATGAACCCCGGACTTATGTGCGCGCACTTGAAGCTGCTGAAGCAGTTCAACAACACGTTCAGGACCGCCGTGCTGCAACACATAATCGAGCGAATAGAGCCACTCGCGGGTTTCTATATCTTCAACTTTGTTATCTTTTTTAATATCATCACTCATAAAAATTTCCTTTGTGGAAAAAATGCAATTTTCATATCAAGAATGAATTTTAAGCAGATCCTGCATTAAATAATTTCTGCAGAAAGATTTTGTGCTTAAAATCGGAGTGAAAAAATACACTAAAAGGTAAAGAATAACAAGGCGAGGAATGACATTGTGACTAAACATAAGAGTGATAAACTAAATATAATCCTATAATTAAATTACAATCGTTTGAATCTTCTCTATCTTGACATTAGGCTAAAAAATTTGTTGGTTTACATACGTTATTAGAAAAAATAAGGAGCAATGAAAATGAAAAAGTTAATGATCATATTTTTATTATCCTCCATTTATATCAATGCTCAGTTCAATACAATATGGGAAAAGTCTGCATCGTTGAATAATTTACCATCATGGTTTTCAGCCTCAGATACGAGAGAAAGAGGGTTTGCAGTTAGTTACAATAATGGAAGTCCAAGAGTTTATGTAATAAGTAACAAAGCTGATCCGACCGTTATAATATTAAATGCTTTCACAGGAGATTCTGTTGGAACACTTAATACTACTGGAATTTCAGGAGGTCTGATACCATTGAACGACATCAGCACTCTTGGATATGGAGGGATATCTCCAATTTATGCATGTAACTTGACTGATAACGCTCAGGTTAATCCATTCAAAATTTATAGATGGGAAAATGAAAACAGCACACCAGAATTGATAATAACAGACGATACATTACCACTCAGATTAGGAGATCATTTTAGCTCGACAGTATTTTTTCCATACCGAATTATAGCCGCTGCTTCAAACACAAATAAAATTATTGATTATTCATCTTCAAATGGAAATCCTCCCTTTTTCAGAAAGGTTGTTATTTTAAGCGATGGTGTGATTGCTAACAATGCCTCCGCAGATTATAATTGGATTTATCCAACGTCTTATGGCGGGTATGTTGTCAATTCAGATGGTCACAGACCAAAATTCTATGATACAACTGGAGTATTCTTGGGCGAAAGTTCTGATACAATCATATCAGCAGAAAACAATTCAATAAAATTTTTTGCCAATGGTACTTTATGCTGCGATGCACCTTTCTATACAACTTATCAATATGGAATAAACAATGCTGCACTTGTTTTGTCTGCGGGATATACCGACTACGAATTCCATTGGGGAGAAACACCTTCACTTGGCAGCAACCCAAATCCAGAAAACTTTGGAGATGTAGCGTACTACTGGTCGGATAATACACATCTGTATATTTACGTACTTGCAGGAAACAATGGTATTGGAGCTTATTTGACACCCGGATTAACTTTGCCTGTTGAATTAACATCTTTCAATGCTGAAAAATCTGGAACCGAAATAATATTAAACTGGCAAACCGCCACCGAAACCAACAACCAAGGATTTGAGGTTCAGAGAAAAGCTTCTGTTGGAGATTTTGTCGCAATTGGATTTATCGAAGGAAAAGGAACATCAACTGAACAGCAAAATTATTCCTTTACTGATAAAAGTCTTTCTGAAGGGAAATATTCTTACAGACTAAAACAAAATGACTATGATGGATCATTTGAATATTCAAAAATAATTGAAGTTGAAATTCACAATTCATTAGAATTCTCCCTCTCCCAAAACTACCCAAACCCATTTAACCCAAGCACAAAAATCAGTTGGCAGTCCCCAGTGGGCAGTTGGCAAACATTGAAAGTATATGACGTGTTAGGAAAACTTATAACTACTTTAATAGATGAGTATAAACCCGCAGGAAGTTATGAAGTCGAATTTAAGGCCACATTCGGCAGTCATCATTTAGCTGATGGAATTTATTTTTATCAATTAAAAGCCGGAAGTTTTGTAGAAACCAAGAAAATGATTCTGCTCAAATAATTTTTTGTTTGGTTAAGCTTTCTTTAAGTTAAATCAGTTGAAGAGAAAATTGTTTAAGAACATTAAAGGTTAAATAAAATGAAGGCAAAACAAATACTCCTTTTAATAATCGGCGCTATATTTCTGATCATAGTGCTTCAAAATACGGAAGAGATACTGGTTACTTTTTTCTTCTGGTCAGTCACACTTCCCAAGATTGTTGTTCTGCTTATTTCCGCTTTGATCGGATTTGTCGCCGGCATTCTTATTTTTAGCATCACCACGAAAAGAAAATTAAAAGCAAAAGAACTTGAACAAAAAGAAGTTGGTTGAATCTGTTTTTATTGTATTTATCAAAACGCTCTTACTTTTGAAGAATAATTAATTAACACTTCCTTTCTTGCTTATTCGGTAAAATAGTGCTAAGTTTGTAGTCAAAGTTCGCCCTAATTAGGGCGATTTTTGTTTCTATGGATTTATTAAAACAAAAGATAGCTCAGATTGCAAAAGATATTTCAGAGCGAAACAATTTATTTCTTATAGATTTAATTCTACGTGGAAATGAAAGCAAGCGCATCATCGAAGTTTACATTGACGGCGAAGTAATTGTTACAGCCGATACCCTTGCTGCTGTCAGCCGCGAAATAGATGACCAAATTTATAAGGAAGAGTTAATCTCCGGCAGTTACAGGCTGGACGTCTCAACTCCCGGAGTTGAACGACCGCTAAAATATCTTCAGCAATATGTTAAGCATATTGGCAGAAAAATGCAGATGAAAGTAAATCTTAATGGCGAAGAAAAAGAATTTACAGGCAAACTTTTGCAAGTTGAAGAGAGCAATCTTTTTTTTGATATTGAAAATGTAGAATCATTAATAAAATTTGAACAAATAATTTCAGCTAAAGTAATAATCAGTTTTAGATAGAGGAGAACGATAAAATGAATTACGATATTGTCGAATCCTTTTCTCAGATGGTTCGGGAAAAAGGTATTGATAAAGACGTATTAGGCGGAATTCTGGAAGAGATCTTCGGATTGCTTGTAAGAAAAAAATACGGTGAAGAAGCACGCTACGACGTAGTAGTGAATATGGATAAAGGCGATATAGAAATATTTCTCGAACGTGAAATAGTCGAATCTGTCACTGATCCAAACACACAAATAAGCATAGATGAAATAAATCAACGCGGAAATGATGATGGTCTTGAACCTGGCGAAGACTTTGTAGAGAAAATCGAGCTCTCAACTTTAGGCAGAAGATTAATCGTACTTGCAAAGCAATCGCTCAACCAAAAAATACGCGATCTTGAAAAAGAAATCATTTACAATGAATATAACGAACTGCTTAACGAAATAGTAGTTGGAGATATTTATCAGATAAGAAGAAACGATGTGCTTGTTAACCACAATAAAAACGAACTGCTCCTTCCGAGAAGTGAACAAATACCTTTTGAGAGATATAAAAAAGGTGAAACCATCCGTGCAGTTGTTAAGGAAGTTCGAAAAGGAGCAAATGGACCGCAAATAATAATCTCGCGTACTGATAATTTATTTTTAAGAAGATTATTCGAAATTGAAGTGCCTGAAATTTATGACGGAATTATTGAGATAAAATCAATCGCACGCGAGCCGGGTGAAAGAGCAAAAGTTGCAGTAGAATCGCGCGACGCACGAATAGACGCAGTCGGTGCTTGTGTTGGTATGAAAGGGGTAAGAATCCACGCAATAGTAAGAGAACTGAACAATGAAAATATTGATGTAGTAAACTACGCAGAAGACCCTGCCGTTTATATTCAACGCGCCCTATCACCATCAAAAATTAAAAAAGTGGAAGTTGACGAAGTAAATAAAAAAGCAATTGTATCAGCAGATAGCGATCAGGTTTCACTAATAGTTGGCAGAAATGGTGTTAATATCAGGTTGGCAATAAAGTTGACAGGATATGAAATAGATATTCTTCGTGAACAAAAACCCTACGATGAATATGATGAGGATATCGAACTTATAGATCTTAAAGAAGAACTCGGCAGCGATGTCTATGAATTGCTAATCAATAATCGTTATGATACTGCTCTTGAAGTTTTAACTGCAGGTCCTGAAAAACTTAAAGAAATAGAAGGACTTGAAGAAGATAAGATTAAAGAAATTATAGAGATAATTAAATCACAATTTGAAGAAGAAGAATAGTACAAGACTGGCTTTCTAATTATGACCGAACCAAAAAGTAAAAAAATAAGAATTTATAAACTTGCATCTGAGCATAATCTCTCAGCAGAAGCTATTACTGAATTTCTCCAAAAGAAAGGTTATGAAGTAAAGAATCATATGTCCCTTCTTACTGAAGAAATGATTACGGAAGTAAGTAACCATTTTAAAAAAGATATTGAGAAAGCAGAAAAGCACTATCAAAAGTTAGCTGAATTCAATAAGAAACGTAAAGAAAAAACTGAAGCAGAAGCTGGAAAGGAAAAAACAAAAACATTAAAAGTTTCTTCCGAGCCGGTGATTGAAATAGTTGAAATTGAAAAGCCATCTACAATAACCACTCCTCCTTCTCAAATCAAAACCGAAGGCGAAATAAAAATTCCCGTCGCCGAGGAACTTCTTGAAGAAGTTGTAACAGATGAAATAGAAATCAAGCAACCAGAAGTTGAGTCACCTGTGCAGCCGGAGGTTGAAGAAACTATTCCAATTCCCGAAGAAGAAGTGCCTAAAAAGAAATCGTTTATCTCCCCAAAAGACATAGAGGGTTCAAAAAGAAAAGGTCTAAAAGTAGTCGGCAAGATGGACCTCAATTCCGGGAAACTAAAGAAACCGGGAGTTGAGGAAGTTGCACCTGAGCCTAAAATTGTGAAAGAGGAAATAAAATTAGACGAACAGGAAACTTTAAAGAAAAAGAAAAAGCCAAGAACAAAGAAAAAAGCAGACGAAGTTCCGACAGTTGAAGAAACCCCGGCAACAAAGAAAAAGAAAAGAATTAAACGATTTGAAATTGATCAAAAAGATGTTACAGATGCAATCCGTAAAACTCTTATCAGTATGGATGAAACAGGTTTGTCGCAAAGAGCACTATCTAGAAAACGAAAAAGAAAAGAAAGAGAAGAACAAGAAGATATAAAAGAAGAGAAGAGAATACACGATAAAAGCATTCTTAGAGTAACTGAATATATTGCAGTTAATGAGCTTGCTAACCTAATGGAAGTAAATGTAAGTGATGTTATTGCCAAATGCATCGAACTAGGATTGATGGTTTCGATAAATCAAAGACTGGATGTTGATACAATCACACTCGTTGCCGATGAATTTGGATTCCAGGTTGAATTTCAAGAAGAATATACTTCAGAAGAATTGGAAGATGAAGTTGACAAACCCGAGACTCTTAAATTCCGTTCGCCTGTTGTAACTGTAATGGGGCATGTTGATCATGGAAAAACTTCACTTCTTGATTATATTAGAAGAGCTAATGTAGTTGCTGGAGAATCGGGTGGAATAACACAACATATCGGAGCTTATCGTGTTGATGTTGGCAATGGAAAATTTATCACATTCCTTGATACTCCCGGTCACGAAGCATTTACTGCTATGCGTGCAAGGGGTGCACAATTAACTGATATAGTAGTTTTAGTAATTGCCGCCGATGATGCAGTGATGCCGCAAACTATCGAAGCAATTAATCACGCACAGGCAGCTTCCGTTCCAATTGTAATTGCTATAAATAAAATAGATAAACCGGGAGCTAACCCTGATAGGATAAGGCAGCAGCTTGCTGACAGAAATATTCTTGTTGAAGACTGGGGCGGGAAATATCAATGTATTGAATTATCTGCTAAAAGCGGTTTAAAAGTTGATGTACTTCTTGAAAAAATTCTTCTGGAATCTGAACTCCTTGATTTAAAAGCTAACCCTGATAGACACGCCAGAGGTGTGGTTGTAGAATCCGAACTTGATAAAGGCAGGGGTATAACTTCAACAATATTGATTCAGAAAGGAACTTTAAGAATTGGCGATCCATTTGTGGCGGGAATTCATTTCGGCAAAGTACGTGCAATGTTCGATGAAAGAGGCAATAAAGTTACGGAGGCTCCTCCTTCAACTCCTGTGCAAACACTGGGTTTCGAAGGCCCTCCTCAAGCCGGTGATTCTTTCATCGTAGTTGATTCAGAAAGAACCGCGCGTGCAATCAGCAATCGCAGACAACAACTAAAACGTGAGATTGACCAAAAGCAAGTTCACCACATCACACTTGATGAAATATCAAATCAAATCAGCATAGGGGGAGTTAAAGAACTTGCCCTTATTGTTAAAGGTGATGTCGACGGTTCGGTTGAAGCGTTATCTGATTCTCTGATGAAACTATCTACCCAGGAAGTAATTGTCCGGGTTATTCATAAAGGCGTCGGCGGTATTTCCGAAAACGATGTTCTGCTTGCATCTGCTTCAAATGCTATTATTATTGGCTTCCATGTTAGACCAAACTTGAATGCCCGTAGATTGGCTGAAAATCAAAAGGTGGATATCAGACTTTACAGCGTAATCTATAACGCAATCAACGAAGTGAAATCTGCCCTTGAAGGATTACTTTCCCCGATACTTTCTGAGGAGGTTACATCCACAGTAGAAGTGAGAGAAACTTTCAAAGTTCCTAAAGTGGGAACTGTTGCAGGTTGTTATGTGCAGGAAGGCAAACTACAGAGATCAAATAAAATCAGACTGCTTCGCGAAGGTATAGTTATCTTTGAAGGCGATATAGATAACCTGAAAAGATTTAAGGATGATGTCCGTGAAGTAGAAGCTGGTTATGAATGCGGCTTAAATATCAGAAATTATAATGATCTGAAAATTGGTGATATAATTGAATCATTCAAGATTATTGAGACAAAGAAAAAACTAAGCTAAGCAGATATTATTGTAATAACTTAATACGAATTACATTTTAGATGGGCACTTCGCATAGAATTGATAGAGTTGAAAGTTTAATTAAAGAAGAACTAAGTACTATCTTTTTTCAAAAATTTGCACTCGAAGATCTTGGATTACTTACAATCACAAAAGTCAAAGTCAGCCATGATCTGAAAATTGCAAAAGTTTACATTTCAATTTTTGAAAAAGAAAAAAGAGAACAGTCACTAAAAAAAATAATTGCTAAATCTGGATTCATTCGTTTTGAATTAGCTTCACAAATAAAAATAAAATTTACTCCCGAACTGAAATTTTTTCTTGATGATTCGTTGGATTACGTTGAAAAGATAGATGGAATATTCAAACAGATACACGAAAATGATAACAAAGGCAACGACTGATTATTCAGCACTCGATTTTAACTCCGGCGAGATTCTTCTTATTGATAAACCTTTCGGCTGGTCTTCATTCAAAGTTGTTTATAAGATCAGAAAATCAATTCCTGAAAAAAAGGTTGGACATGCTGGAACATTAGACCCGGCAGCAACCGGTTTATTGATTATTTGTACTGGAAAAAAAACTAAAGCAATTAGTTCTTTCCAGGATTTGAATAAAACGTATTCAGGAACAATCAGGCTCGGGGTTTCTTCCGCTTCAATGGATTTGGAAACAGAACAAATTATGATAGATGATTTGGAAAATATTACCGAAGAAAAGATTGTTTCAGCTGTAAAAAACTTTATAGGAAATATTATTCAAATGCCGCCAATGTTTTCGGCTGTAAAGGTGGGTGGAAAATCACTCTATCATCTGGCTCGTAAAGGAAAAACTATTGAACGAACTCCCCGTGAAGTTTCTGTTTATGATTTCACTCTAACTAAAATAGAACTTCCAGAAGTTCATTTTGAAATTACATGTTCAAAGGGCACTTATATCAGAGCAATTGCTGATGATTTAGGAAAGATGCTCGGCTGCGGCGGAATTATTTCTTCACTTCGACGAACAAAGATTGGAGATTTTTCGGTTGATGATGCCTTGTCTGTAGAGGAATTTGTCGCTAATTCTAAAAATTCAATTCCAATTTTTGCTGATAGTATAAGCTGAGATTGATATTTCGAGTACGATGAAAATATTTTCAGATTTATCGCAGATTACTAAAGATAAAAATACTTTTGTAACTATCGGAACTTTTGATGGGGTACATTTAGGACATCAAAAAATTATTGAAAGAATTGAAACTTCAGCAAATCAAAAAAATTGCAGAAGCTTTTTAATAACATTTGAACCTCATCCGCGTAAGATCGTTTCGAAAGATTCTGTTATTAAACTTCTAACAACAACGGAAGAAAAACTTTTAATCCTAAAGAAACTTAAAGTTCAGAATGTCTTTCTTGTTAATTTTACGGTAGAATTTTCTCAACTCTCTGCTGATGAGTTTGTTAAAAAATATATAATTGATGGAATGGGTGTAAAAGAAATTATTATTGGCTACGATCATCATTTCGGCAAAGACAGGAGCGGTGATTTAAAAAAATTAACCCAGCTTGGTAAAGAATTTGATTTTAGCCTAAGCATGGTTGAAGAAGTTAAAATTAATGAGCAGGTTGTCAGCAGTACAAAAATCAGGAACGCACTTGCAGAAGGAAACCTTCTTACTGCAAATTCTTTCCTTGGAAGATATTATTCCTTCAGCGGCAAAGTTATTCACGGTGACAAACGCGGAAGAACACTGGGATATCCGACTGCCAATCTTCGAATTGATGAAGATAAACTTTTACCGGCTTTAGGAATTTACCTTTGTGAAGTTATAGTTAATAATGAAAAATATTATGGACTTTTGAGCATCGGAAGAAGACCTACTTTTTATTCTGAGGGAGAAATAATTCCTGAAGTTTTTATCTTAAATTTCGATGAAGATATTTATGATGCAATTATCACGCTAAATCTGATTGAAAGAATACGAAGTGAAAAAAAATTTGATTCGGTTGAGGATCTTATTAAACAAATGGACGAAGATAAAAAGACAGCACTAAAAATTTTAGAAAAAATAAATAATTAATCCCGGTTAATTCTGGGCTTACATTAAATCATAAATCAAAGGATCAATAAAATGACAAAAGAAGAAAAACTTGAGCTAATCAAGAAATACGGTACTAATGAAAAAGACTCCGGCAAATCTGAAGTACAGATCGCATTGTTGACTAAAAGAATTAACGATCTGACAGGGCATTTCGGCGTACACAAAAAAGATCATCACTCTCGCCGCGGCCTACTGATGATGGTTGGAAAACGCAGAAGACTTTTAGATTATCTCATGAAAAAAGACATCGAGAGATACAGAGCAATAATTAAAGAATTGAATATTAGAAAGTAAAAAAGGTTTATTAAATGATAGTTAAAAAAGAAATTGAAATTGGCGGAAAAGTTTTTTCGATCGAAACCGGACGCTTTGCAAAACAAGCAAACGGTGCGGTTATGGTTAGATATAACGATACGATGGTGCTTGTTACTGCCGTTGCCTCACCGGAAGCAAAAGAAGATATGGACTATTTTCCTCTTCAAGTTGAATACCGTGAGAAATCTTCAGCAGCTGGTAAATTCCCGGGGGGATATATTAAACGTGAAGGTCGACCAAGTGAAAAGGAAATCCTAAGTGCAAGGTTGGTGGATAGACCAATTAGACCCTTATTTCCCGAAAACTTTACAAACGAAACACAGATAGTCGCAACTGTTTTTTCGTTCGATGGCGAAAATGACCCGGATGTTTTAGCAGCGGTTGGTGCTTCGGCGGCTCTTTGTATTTCGGAAATACCCTTCAACGGACCGATTGCAGAGATTCGTATTGGAAGACTCGATGGTAATTTCATTGTTAATCCAACACATGCTCAAACTGAAAAAAGTGATATTGAATTAGTCGTTGCAGGAACAGCAGATTCAATAATGATGGTTGAAGGTGAGGCAAAAGAAGTCAGCGAAAATGATTTACTCGACGCCTTAAAATTTGCCCAGGGAGAAATTAAAAAAATTGTCCAGCTTCAAAATGAATTAGTTGCAGAAGTTAGCAAAGCAAAATGGACTGTCGCAGAAAAAATGATTGATCCAGATTTGAAAGCAGAAGTTTATTCATTGGCGCTGGATAAATTTAAAGAGATAGTTTATTCCGTCCTTTCAAAAGATGAAAGATCTAATAAGAATAAAGAACTCGCGGAATTTGTTAATACAACTCTTGCCGAAAAATTTCCTGAACAGGAAAAAGTAATAAATTTAATTCTTCATGATATGGAAAAAGAATTAATGCGTAATAGAATTCTTGAAGATGGAATTCGTCTGGATGGAAGAAATACTACTCAGGTTCGTCCGATCAGTATTGAATTGGGATTGCTCCCACGCGCTCATGGTTCTGCATTATTTACACGCGGCGAAACGCAGAGTTTAACAACGGTAACTCTCGGTACAAAAAATGACGAGCAGACTATTGACGGATTAAGAGAAGAATACACTAAAAAGTTTATGCTGCATTATAACTTCCCCCCTTACTCTGTTGGTGAAGTTGGTAGAATGACTGGTGTTGGCAGAAGAGAAATCGGACATGGAAATCTTGCCGAACGTTCGCTTAAAGGAATGCTTCCGGCAGAAGACAAATTTCCGTATACGGTTCGTGTTATTTCGGATATCCTTGAATCAAATGGATCTTCTTCAATGGCTACTGTTTGTGCTGGTTCACTTTCACTTATGGATGCAGGTGTACCTTTTCGTAAAGCTGTTTCCGGAATTGCAATGGGGCTTGTAAAGGAAGGGGATAAATATGCAATCCTTACAGACATTCTCGGCAATGAAGATCATCTTGGCGATATGGATTTTAAAGTTGCCGGAACTGCTGATGGTATTACAGGTTTCCAGATGGATATTAAAATTCAGGGTATCTCTTTTGAAATTATGGAGAAAGCTGTTAAGCAGGCTCGTGAAGGACGCATGCATATTCTTGGAATTATGAATGAAGCGATTTCGCAAGCAAGAGATTACCTATCCCCATTTGCTCCAAGATTATTAACAATGAAAGTTGAAACAGATCAGATAGGTTTGATAATTGGACCCGGAGGTAAAACTATTCAAGGTATGCAGCGGCTCTTCGGTGTCGATATTAATATCGATGATGATGGAACAATTAATATTGCTTCACCTAATAAAGAAAATGCTGCAAGATGTAAAGACCACATCAAAAAAATGACAGCCACTCCCGAAGTTGGTGAAATTTATGACGGTGTTGTTACAAAGATCATGGACTTTGGTGCTTTTGTCGAAATTCTTCCGGGCAAAGAAGGATTACTTCATATTTCACAGATCGATAGTAAACGAGTTGAAAAGGTTAGTGATTACCTCAAACAAGGTGACAAAGTAACCGTTAAAGTGATTAAGATTGAAAACGGAAAGTATTCTCTAAGCAGAAAAGAACTGCTTAAAGAGCAATCTGCATCTTCAACTAATCAATAAACAAAATGGCTTTCCAATTCTTTTCGGATCCTTGTTGATCCGGAAAGAATTTGATTTTAAAGTCTGAATATTTTATAATAATCTATTGCAGAGCGATAGAGACAATTTTTCAATTAAATAATTTTAAATTCGGAATATGCAGTCAATATTAAACCAGTTTCAGTTTAATTCTATCTTGCTCGTTGTTTTGACTTGCTGCTTTTATTTAACTGCTGTCTGCGGCAATTCCGAATTATTCTTTAATAAGTTTTCTATGAAATTAAATATTTCATTAAAAGAGTTTTTCCTTTATGATAAAAGAAATAATAATCAATTCCTCCACAAGCCAGACCCGAGTGGCGATTACGGAGGATGGAAATTTAGCCGACTTTTTTGTTGACTATCCTGAAAACAGACGAATGGTGGGGGATATTTACCTTGGCAAAATAGCCAGGGTATTACCGGGTATTCGCGCAGCCTTCGTTGATATTGGTATGCAGCACGATGCTTTCCTTCACTTTTCGGATATTGGAGATAGAACAAAGCAATTTCAAGAAATGCTTGGTGATGATGCTGATGTTGATGAAGAGGAGGATGAACCAAACTCTGCCCCAAACAATTACCAGCAAAAACAATTTAATAAACAGCCCTCTCAGGTTGTTCCCCGCCTTGCAAAGGGGCAGGATATAATCGTTCAGATAACTAAAGAACCTGTCAATAATAAGGGTGTGCGTGTTACTTCTTCAGTTTCTCTCCCTGGAAGGTTTTGTGTTCTCCTTCCTTTTGATAACAAAGTTGGAATCTCCAAAAGGATTTCAGATTACCGCGAAAGGCGAAGACTTCGATCACTTGCAAGAAGTTTTCTTCCGGAAAATTATGGGCTTATTATAAGAACTGTTGCAAAAAATCAATCCGAAGAAGCGCTTCGTGATGATCTAAATACTTTGATGAAAACTTGGAATGAAATTGAATCTACAGTTAAAACCGAAAAACCCCCCGCTTTGATTTATCAGGATGTAACTACTACTTCAAGCGTTATTCGTGATTTGCTGACCGCAGATGTCAGTAAAGTCTTTATTGATTCAAAAAAACTTTATAAACAAATTAAAAATTATGTCGAGATTGTTCAACCGGGGATAGTTGACAAGATTGAACTCTTTCGATCAAGCGGCGCTATCTTCGATTCATTTAAGATTGAAGAACAAGTTAAAACACTAATGGGAAGAAAAGTTTCTTTGCCAAGTGGAGGATATTTAATCATCGAGCAAACTGAAGCGATGTTCGTTGTGGATGTGAACAGCGGCAGGTATGCGAAAAATAAAGAGCAGGAGTTAAACTCTCTTAAAACTGATCTTGAAGCTGCCCGGGAAATTGCAAGACAGCTTCGTCTTCGTGATATAGGAGGAATTATTGTTATTGATTTCATTGATCTTGAAGATGATAAGAATCGAAAAAAAGTTTATGATGAAATAAAAAAAGAAATGCGAAGAGACAGAGCCAAATCCTCCGTTCTTCCAATGTCAGATTTTGGATTAATGCAAATTACCAGGCAAAGAGTTCGTCAGAATATAAATCAAGCAATGTTCGAAGTTTGTCCATATTGCCTTGGGAGCGGAAGGTTGACGAAGTACTCCCACCTTGTTTATGATATTGAAGAGTGGGTGCGCAAATTTATAAAAGAGTCCAAGGAGAGATCCATTATATTAAAATGTCATCCTGTACTTGCATCCAAGTTCCGGGAAAATAAATATAAAACTCTGTGGAAACTTCGTCTTAAATATTTTGTTCGGCTTAAAATCCAGGAAGATGAAACAATGCCTTTGGGTCGTGTAAAATTAGTGGGCAAGAATAGTCAACAAGAATTCAGCGAGTAAAAAATCATTCATTAATAGATTAAAATATTTGTTTAAATAAATTCACAACTATCAAAAATAATTTTCTGAGAAAGATTATAATGAAAAAAACAAAATTGTATAAAGTCCATCAAAAACTCGGGGCAAAAATAGTTGAGTTCGCGGGATATCAGATGCCGGTTCAGTACACTTCAATTATATCAGAACATCAAACGGTAAGAAATTCTGTCGGAGTGTTCGATGTTTCTCACATGGGTGAATTCTTCGTTAGAGGCGAAAATGCTTTGGAGTTTGTAAATTATGTCACTATAAACGATGCTTCCAAATTATTTTCAGGGCGGGTACAGTATTCTGCTATGTGTTACGAAGATGGCGGCATTGTTGATGATCTGCTTGTCTATAAATTATCTGATAAAGAATTTATGCTTGTGGTTAATGCTTCAAACATTGAAAAGGATTTTGACTGGCTAAGCCAAAACAATAAGTTTAATGTTGAACTAACTAATAAAAGCGATGATTATTCTTTACTCGCAGTTCAAGGACCAAAATCAAAAGATGTAATTCAGAAAGTCTGTGATAAAAATCTTAATCTTGAATACTATCATTTTTTTAATGCAAAAATTGCCGGAGTAGAGGCAATTGTCTCGCGTACCGGTTACACAGGTGAATTAGGTTATGAAATTTATTTCGAAGGTGATGAGGCAACTGCTGAATTTATTTGGGATAGAATTTTTGACGCAGGTAAAGAATTCAACATTCAGCCAATCGGTCTTGGCGCAAGAGATAGTTTGCGTTTGGAAATGGGCTACTGCCTTTATGGAAATGATATTGATAAAACAACCAACCCCCTTGAAGCTGGTTTAGCCTGGATTACCAAATTAAACAAAGAAAGTTTTCTTGGTAAACAAGCATTGGAAAAATCTAAATCTAATGGGTTAAAAAGAAAGTTGGTGGCAATGACTTCTGAAGAAAAAGTCTTCCCCCGCCATGGTTATGATTTAACGATTGATGGGAAAAAAATTGGAACAATTACAAGTGGTACTGTTAGTCCCGTACTTGAAAAAGCAATTGCTCTCGGGTATGTAAATTCAGAAGATTCAGTTATTGGATCAACAGTTAATTTTTTAATTCGCGGGAAAGAGTATCCTGCAAAGGTGGTAAAACTTCCTTTCGTAAATAAGTAATTTTAAATATGAAAATTGATGTTATCTTTTGCCCTGTTACTGTTGACGAATTATACTTTACAAACAGAACCACTGTAGTTATTGATGTTCTGCGTGCTTCATCGGTAATTACAACGGCACTGCAAAATGGCGCAAAAGAAATTATCCCTGTTGCAAATGTTGAGTTTGCTGTAAAACTTTCTGGTGGAATGTTTGGCGGTCAAACATTACTCGGCGGGGAAAGACACACAAAAAAAATAGAAGGTTTTGCCTTGGGCAATTCACCGTTAGAATACACACATGAAATTGTCGGCGGTAAATCAATTGTTCTGTATACTACGAACGGGACCAAGGCAATTGCAAAAGCAAAATTTTCTGAAAATCTTTTTATTTGCTCGTTCTTAAATTTATCTGCATTAACAAAACATCTTGTTGAACTGAAAAAAGATTTTGTGATAATTTGTTCGGGCAGAGCAAATCATTTTTCGCTGGAAGATACAATCTGTGCGGGTAAATTAATTTCGGAAATAAGTGAAACTATTGTAGATAATGAACTTTCTGATTCTGCAAAGGCAAGCTTGATTTTATGTCAATCTTTTTCAGGCGATATACTTGAGATGTTTAAAAATTCCGAACATGGAAAAATTTTAATGAATAATGGTTTTGAAGAAGACCTTATTTTCTGCAGTAGAGTAAATTCTACTGATGCGCTTCCGATATTATCTGGCAACGCTATAAAACTTTTCAATAAATAAATCTGAACATTATTCGGATTAAGCATGGCTAAAAAAAGAAATAAGAGCAGCGAGAATCATTCTAATGAATCATCGTCTTATTATGCAATGTCATCCGAAAAGTTTAGAAAAATACTTGGGCTATTTGTTTTTGTTTTATCAATCTTTTTATTTCTGAGTATTATCTCATACAGCAGAAGTGACGAAGACAGCCTCACAGGATTATTCGATAATTTATTCTCTTCGGGTTCAGATAATATCTCAAATTGGATGGGCATAATCGGAGCTTACTTCTCCGACTTTTTTGTTCATCGCATCTTCGGCTACTTCTCGATAATAATTCCTATAATTCTTTTTGCCTGGGGTATTCACCTATTCAACAAATTTGATTTGAGAATCCTTCTTCACAGTACAAATTTTTCTTTGCTTGCAGTGATAATAATTACTTCAATTTTCGGACTGCTTGCAAATAATTTGGATATTTTATCCGATACACATGAACTATCCGGCAAGGTGGGAACAGTAATCGGAAGCTATCTCGGGAATCAGCTTGGAAGCATCGGAGGTCTTATTTTATTGCTCGCGCTTGCTGTAACTCTTTTAATAATTGCCTTTGATATTAATATCGAAAATCTTTTGCTAAGTATTGTTTCAATATTTAAGATGAAAGATGATGCTGAAATTAATGGGGAAGATCATCCCGATAAAGAAGGAAAGTCTACCGGTAATATCGAAAAAATTAAAAAACTAACAGACGAAAAGCCAAAGAAGAAAAAATTATCTAAAGATGAACTAACTGCCGAAGAATTAATGGAAGCAGAAGCGAAAGAGCAAACCCGAATAAGAATAATACGCAAAGATGAACAACCAACATCTCAAGAAACTAATGAAGTTTTGCGGGATGAAGTAAAAAAGGTTAACCTCGAAAAAGTCGGTGAACTTCCAGATAAAAAAACTTTAGACGAAAATATTGATGAAGGACTCCCTGATCCGTGGGAAGAAATACCGGAATACAAAAACCCTTCGCTTGATTTGCTAGAACCGGTTCCTGAAGAAAATTTTAAAGTTGCCGAGGAGGAATTAAAAAAGAACGCTGAACTACTAAAAGAAAAACTTAAGTTATTTGATATCGAGATAAAAGATATCTCCGTAACCCCTGGTCCAGTTGTAACGCTTTACGAAATAGTCCCCTCACCCGGGGTCAAAATCAGCAAGATAGTTGGATTGGAAAATGATATAGCATTAGCCTTGGCAGCAAGGGGAATAAGAATAATCGCCCCCATCCCCGGCAAAGGAGCCATCGGAGTTGAAATTCCTAACACAGAATCAGCAATTGTAAAAGCACGTTCAGTTCTTGCAAAGATTAATGAATCAACGATGGAACTTCCGATGTCACTTGGCAAAACAATCAGCGGCGATGTTTACTTAACAGATTTGTCCAAAATGCCCCATCTGCTGATTGCCGGTTCTACAGGATCAGGAAAAAGCGTTGGAATAAATATGATAATTACAAGTTTACTTTTTGCTAAGAAGCCAAGTGAAGTTAAACTAATAATGATTGATCCAAAAAAGATTGAGCTTTCTCTTTATAATAAATTAAGAAAACACTACCTCGCAGTTTCGCCAGATCTTGATGAAGAAATAATTACTGTGCCGCAAAACGCTGTAATTCTTTTAAAATCAGTTGAGATGGAAATGGAGCAGCGATATGATAAACTAGCAAAGCTTGGTGTAAGAAATATCGTGGATTACAACAAAAAAGTTGCTTCACTTCCCAAGAAACCTGCTGACAGCACAGGGATGAAACATAATCACCTCCCCTACCTTGTAGTTATAGTTGATGAGCTTGCAGATTTGATGATCACCGCCGGCAAGGAAGTTGAAGAACCAATTACCAGACTTGCGCAATTAGCTCGTGCAGTTGGTGTACATCTTGTGCTTGCCACACAGCGTCCTTCGGTAAATGTAATAACAGGTGTTATCAAGGCTAATTTTAGTGCTCGTATTGCTTATCAAGTTGCAACCAAAATTGATTCACGAACAATTCTCGATATGAATGGTGCAGAGCAGTTACTTGGAAAAGGAGATATGCTGTTTCTGCCGACAGGCTCGCCAAAACCAAACAGAATTCAAAATGCATTTATTTCCACCGAGGAGGTGGAAAAGATAACTAACTTTATTAATCAACAGTCGGGATATTCACGTCCATATTTTCTGCCAAGTATTTATGATAAGAAAAAAGTTTCGGGAAGAGGGTTTCTTGCCGATCTCGATCCAATGTTTGAAGATGCAGCACGAGTTATTGTTCGTTATCAGCAAGGCTCTGTTTCTCTTCTTCAAAGAAAATTAAAACTGGGTTTCTCCCGTGCTGCCAGAATTGTTGATCAGCTCGAAGAAGCAGGCGTCGTTGGTCCAAACGACGGTAGTAAAGCAAGAACAGTGCTGATTGAAAATGAAGAACAGCTTGAAACAGTGCTTAGGTCGCTGTAATTATTTTATCCTTTTTAATTTCGATTCAATAGTTTTAGATTAGGAAAAGAAAATTTATGACAAGAAAATTATTATTGATATTTATTTTATTGCTGTTTAATTGCTCGATCCTTTTACCACAGGATGATGCTAATCAAAAATTAAAGATAGTACAGGAAAAATTTAATTCGCTCAAGGATTTCACTGTTGATTTTTCGCGCACTTTGAATTCGAAGAAAGATCTTTCCGGCAAAATGCTCTATAAATATAAAAATAAAATAAGACTGGATATGCAAAACACAATTGTTATTTCAGATTCCAAAAGCATCTGGAACTTCAATAAAAAAGATAACAAGGTTTTCATCACAAATGCAGAATACGACAGCAATTCATTTTTATCTTTAGATAAATTAGTAAACGAATATCCATCCGAATGTAAAGTAAATATAATTAAGATAGATGCACGCGAAGTAATTGAATTAACACCCGGTAATTCAAATTTGCAATTCAAAAAAATTTTAATCTGGACTAACAATGATAATCTTTTATCAAAAGTTACCGTTGAAGATCAGACAATTGGGAAAATGGAACTTAATTTTGCGGGATACAAACTAAACTCGAATATTGCTGATTCTAAATTCTCATTTACCCCCCCGGAAGGAAGCACAGTTATTGACCTCAGATAATCAGCTAAGTAATTCACCATTTAGAAGGTATATAAATTATATTTTAACATTATTACTAACAGTAGTATTTGTTTTAATTGCTTTCAGAGACGTAGATTTCGGCGAAGTGCTCGAAATAACATCTCACGCATCTTTCTACTGGATCATGATTTTAATCCTTTCACTTTACTTATCACATTTCTTGCGTGCTGTAAGATGGAAGGTGATCATCAGATCAGTGAAGCCTGAAGCAAAATTGAAATATCTTTTTGGGGCATTGATGGTCGGATACGGAGTCAATTGCGTAGTCCCGCGTCTCGGTGAAGTTTCACGTTCGGTACTGCTTGGCAGGTGGGAGGGGTTATCCCGTTCGTCTATGTTTGGAACGGTTATTCTTGAAAGGATGATAGATATTTTTTTCTTCGGATTGTCTTTGATTATTGCAGGGCTGCTTTATAACGGAAATGTTTATGTCGAATTTCCCTGGCTGAAAACGACTCTCGTCGTTTTACTTTTAACAGTTGTATCAGGAGCAATCCTGTTGGTTGTTTCAGTTAAATTTAAAGAGACTTTTTACAAACTTATAAAATTTATTCTGCAAAAATTTTCTGTGAAAGCATCGGAAAAATTAATCCATATTTTTGAAATGTTGGTTGAGGGATTATCCAGTTTAAAAGGAAGTAATAATTATTGTATTTCGATTTTACTAAGTGTAGCAATTATGCTTCTCTACGGATTTAACTCCTACATTGGATTCTTTGCATTAGGAATGGATGGGATTCAACCAATAAATTTTGGAATGGCGTGGATTGTAATGAGCATTAGTTCGATCGGCGTAATGATTCCAACTCCTGGTGGAACAGGATCATATCACACAATCGCTAAATCAGTTCTCGTACTACTATTTGGATTTGCTGATACTATCAGTCTTGCTTACGCTTTTCTGATGCACATTGTTTCTTATCTTTTATTTATTTTCACCGGACTAATTGTATTTTTCTTACTCAATAAACAACATGATAACATTATGAAAGTTGTGAAAACAGAACTGGACGATTTATGAAAAAATATTTTTCACTTATCTCTATTCTCCTTGTATCATTTCCGATGTATGCTCAGTATCAAGCAAGAGCAAGCATGGGCATTGATTTTGTAAGCACACCATCCTTAACCGATTATATAAATATTTACATACAGCCAGCTACCCAATTAGGTAGCTTTAACTCTGCAGTTGTATTTTCAGGTGAACTTGGATACAATGTTGAGAGCAATTTCCAGATAGGAATTGAATTGGCGTACTCTTTGAATTCTTACACATCAAGCTTGCTTAATGGACAGTATGATCTTTCTTATGGAATAATTATGCCTTCGCTGAATGCATATTATTTAATCTCCGGCGAAGGCTACAATTTTAAGTTTGGCGGAGGCGGGGGGGTAAGATTAGTAAGTGCCGATGAATCTCTTCCCGGTTTAGGTGCGGCAATTAATTATTCATCAACAGGAGTAGGATTCATTTTGAGAGTCGAAGGAAATACTTTACTCGGCGGAAATTTCTATGCGAGCATCGGCGGCGATCTAAGGTATGACATAAATGGCAAGCCTTCGAACGGTGATAATTTTCTCGGCGGAAGATCCGACATTTCTACAAACTTTAACTCATTCTCGGCTGGTATAAAGTTGGGAATATCATATTTATTTTAGGAGTTAATTTGAATTTATTTGAAGCAATAATTCTTGGTATTATTCAAGGTGTAACCGAATTTTTACCCATTAGCAGCACAGGTCATCTTACACTTGCCGGGCAATTTATGAACCTTATTTCAGTTGATCATCCTGAAAGATGGACCTCATTCATTGCTGTAATTCAACTTGGAACTTTGATTTCAATATTAATTTATTTTAGAAATGAGATCATAGAGATAACCGCAAGTTTTCTGAAAGAAAATATTTCTCATCGGGTTAAATACCAAGCCCAATCTTCTAATTCGAAACTTGCATGGCTCATATTTTTAGGTACTCTCCCTATCGTAATCATAGGTTTACTATTTAAAGATGAAATTGAAGGAGTGCTGACAAAAAATCTTTACGTTATAGCCTTTAGTCTTATAGCGCTTGCAATCATTCTTGCCATTGCTGAAAAAATTTCTAAGCAAAATAAAAAGATTGAAAACACCGGGGTAATGGAAGCGATCATCATCGGTCTTGCCCAAGCAATGGCACTTATTCCGGGCTCATCTCGCTCGGGCACAACAATTACAGGTGGACTTTTAGTCGGACTGAATAGGGAAAGCGCAGCAAGATTTTCATTTCTACTAAGCATACCGGCAGTATTCGCGAGTGGCTTACTGCAGTTTATCGAATCGCTCGAATATCTTGATGCATCTGCTTTTCTGAATTTGACTGCTGCAACTTTGGCATCTGCAATTAGCGGTTACCTTGCAATAGATTTTTTATTAAAATATTTAAAAAAGCACAGCACATTCATTTTTATTTACTATAGAATAATTATAGGTGTGCTGATACTAATTCTATTATCTATGAATATCATTCAACCACAATAGGAGATACAATGTTAAAATTTTTCATACTGAATTTATTATTTCTTTTGCTTGTAAGTTGTAACAGTAAAGTTGAAACTGAAGGGAAAGAAAACTCAAAACCAACTTCAGATATTAATCAATCAATTATACAAACAAAAGAAAGTGATTCAATGACCGTTGCAATAATAAAAACTAATATGGGCACTATCGAACTTGAACTGTTTGCCGACCTTGTGCCTAAAACCGTAGAAAATTTCGTTGGACTCGCAAATAAAGGCTATTACAATGGAGTAATATTTCATCGCGTAATCGATAAATTTATGATTCAAGGCGGCGACCCGACCGGCACAGGACGGGGCGGGGAAAGCTTTTGGGGCGGAAAATTTAATGATGAATTTGTCACTACTCTTCGCCACGATTCAGCCGGCATATTGTCTATGGCAAACGCAGGACCAAATACGAATGGAAGCCAATTCTTCATCACTCTTGTACCTACCCCCTGGCTTGATGGCAAACATACTATTTTTGGAAAAGTGATTAATGGAATGGATGTGGTTTCTGCGATTGGTAAAGTTGCTAAAGGTCCGAACGATCGCCCGTTAAAGGATGTGGTAATAGAAAAAGTTGAGATTGGAAAAAGGGAAAAACCGGAACTTAATTCCAAATAATTAATGAAGCAGGAAGAATATTTCTCATCAAGATGGACTTTAATAATTTCTACTATCGGCATTGCTGTGGGCACTGGAAACATTTGGAGATTTTCAAGAATTGTTGCACAGAACGGCGGTGGTTCTTTTTTAATACCCTGGGTGATATTTCTTCTTATTTGGTCTGTTCCATTAATAATTGCGGAATTTGCACTTGGTAAACATACAAGATTTGGACCGCTTGGGGCGATAGCTAAAATTGCCGGTAAAAATTTTGGGTGGATGGGTGCTTACATCGTTCTCGTATCAACTGCAATAATGTTTTATTACTCAGTTGTTACGGGGTGGTGCCTTCGATATTTTATTTCAGCTGTTTCGGGAAATTTATTTGAAACAACAAACTACTTTTCTTACTGGAATGATTTTTCGTCGAGCATACAGCCAATGGTATTTCATCTCATCTCAATGCTGATAGTTGCATTTGTTGTCATTCGCGGTATCACTAATGGAATTGAGAAAGTCAGCAAAATATTAATCCCCGCTTTGCTTGGAATTCTATTAATTTTATTTGTTCGTGCCGCTTCTCTTCCGAATGCTATGGAAGGCATTAAGTATTTTTTTACTCCCGATTTAAATGCCATCATTGATTACAAAGTCTGGTTGAATGCTCTTACGCAAAACGCTTGGGATACAGGTGCCGGGTGGGGATTAATCCTGGCTTACGGTATTTATATGAGGAAAAAAGAAGACATAGCATTAAATGCTGCGTTAATCGGGTTTGGAAATAATTCTGTTTCCCTGCTCGCA
Source organism: Ignavibacteriaceae bacterium (assembly GCA_035328465.1). Lineage (GTDB taxonomy): Bacteria > Bacteroidota > Ignavibacteria > Ignavibacteriales > Ignavibacteriaceae > JADJEI01. The sequence continues at coordinate 33,684 of DAOLIQ010000003.1, forward strand.
GGCATTACAATATTCTCAACTGTCTTTGCACTTAGCTCGGTTGATGCAATGTCTCAGGTTTCCCAATCGGGTCCCGCAAATACGGGTTTAACTTTTATTTACCTGCCGCTTCTCTTCTCAAAAATAACTTCTAGTAATTTGCTTAATATTTTTTTCGCGTCAATATTTTTTCTTGCATTATTTTTTGCTGCGGTCACTTCGCTTATTTCCATGGTTGAACTTGCTACAAGAACACTAATTGATTTCGGACTTTCGCGGAAGAGAGGATTAATAATTGTCGCTTCAATTGCCGCAGTAATGGGTGTTCCTTCTGCAATGAATACTGACTTACTAATAAATCAGGACTGGGTTTGGGGTGTGGGCTTAATTTTAAGCGGAGCTTTTATTTCTTTTTCAATTATTAAATATGGTGTTGATAAATTCAGAACTGAAATTATCAATGGAGCAGGTTGTGATGTAAAGATTGGGAAGTGGTTCAATTTTGTCATCTCAATATTAATTCCATTTCAAGTTATAGTCCTCATTAGCTGGTGGCTGATATCCTCAACAAGTTGGGATCCTCAGTGGTATAATCCTTTTCATATTGAAAATGCAGGAACTGTGATTTTTCAATGGGTTATTGTTATTTCAATTCTGATTCTATTAAACAAAAAATTAGTTAAACAAACGCTCAGGGATTAGAGAATGAGCTTAGCATCAATAATAACTTCAATTGTAGTAGTCGGAATAGTTTGGGGAGGGTTAACGTATTTCCTTGTTAAAGCGATAAAATATGAAAAGAAAAAACTAAGCGATGGCGAAAAGTAAAATTACAGCACCTTCTGTGCTTGAAGCTATGCGACAAATTAAAAAGGGAACATTGCTCCCTCTTTATTATTTCTTTGGAGTTGATGGATTTATTATCAATGAAGCATATCAGCTGCTCGAAAAAAAAATATCACCTTTGATCACCACAGAATTTGACAAGCAAGTTATTTATGCGAGCGATAAATTATTAATCGATGTTTTAGATGCGGCATCTGCTTTCCCTTTTGGCTCGGATAAAAAATTTATTGTTGTAAAAGAAGCTGATAAATTAAAAGATAAAAAAGGATTAGTTTCCTATTGTAAACAGCCCCCTTCGTTTACCACGCTTCTTTTTTTGCACAGTGGTGAAATTCCAAACCTGGATACCGAACCATTCCCTTCTTTATATAGTTTAGGCTATTTATTTGAAGGGAAAGAATTAAAAGGGACGAATCTCATTGATTGGCTAATTGATCTTGCGGAATCAAAAGACCTCAAACTTTCTAATGAAAATGCTCAAATGCTTGTAGATATTGTAGGTGAAAACAGATCAATGCTCGAGCTTCAATTTGAAAAATTCACTACTTTTCTCGGAGATAAAAAAGAAATATCTATCGAAACAATTACCGGACTTTCAACGGAACTAAAAGAATTCAATATTTTTGATTTATTGAATGCAATCGGCAAAAGAGAGAAAGCCAAAGCCCTAAAAATTGTAATGAACCTATATGAAAAAGAAAATGATCTCATCCCAATAGTAGCGATGTTGAATAAATATTTTACTGGCTTATTAAGATTAAATGAGATGAAGGATAAAAAAATAGACTCGTTTACTCAAGCCAGAACTATCGGTACAAACCAATATTATCTAAAAGATTATGAAAGTGCCAGAAAAAATTTTTCTGATTTTCAATTGTATAATGCAATTGAAGCAATTTTGAAAGCCGATGTTCAAATAAAAACTACTTCTACTGATGATAGAACTTTAGTGACTACCCTGATTACAGAAATTTTAGCAGAGAATTGATAAAGCCCAACTTTAGCAGTATAGCTTCGTAAATAATTTACAACGGTATTTTTACAATGAATTTGATTTTAATAATTTCTGCATATAAATGAAACAAATTGTGGAATGGAAAGTATAAACTCAGTTGATTGAAAAACCGTTAAACGAAAAAACTGACGAAGAATTGATTCTGGAATTTCAGTCTGATAATAATATTAAAGCATTTGAAATTCTTGTAGCAAGATATAAAAATCCATTAATGAATTATGTGTTCAGATTTCTTGGGAATTATGAATCATGTGCTGATGTAGTTCAGGAAACAATGATTAAAGTTTACAGATATAAGGATTCATACAGCGCAGTAGCAAAGTTCTCGACCTGGATCTACACCATAGCAGGTAACCTTGCAAGAACTGAATACCAGCGGCAGCGAAGAAGGAATCTTTTTTCGATTAACGATTATGGCGAGGAGCATGAAAATTTCGACATCCCTGATAATAGCTATAGGCCTGACGTGGCAACAGATTCCGGGATTAAAAACAAAATTATTCAAGATGCTCTCTTAAAAGTTTCCGCTTCATATCGTGAAGTTGTTATTCTCAGAGATATTCAAGAATTATCTTATGAAGAAATAGCCGAGATTAAGAAAATCTCTGTTGGAACCGTCAAATCAAAAATTAATCGCGGCAGAGCGCAGCTTCAAAAGCTGCTAAAAGGGATTTATAAGGAATGATGATGGAAAGTGATGATTTAAAATATAAAGAAGTTATTGATTCTCTCAGAAATTTAAGAAAGATCCAGGTTCCCAATAACTTTGAAACTGACCTGATGAGAAAAATTAACAGCACTCAGGCGGAAAAGCAAAAATCATTATTTGATTTAATCTTTTCACCAGTGAAACTCATCCCTTCAGCGGCTTTAATAGCAACCGCTGTAATATTAATCTTTGTCGTAAATAATCATTCAACTGAAATAGAAGACCCATTTTCAATTGAACCAAGGATGAGGGAAGATTTACTTATTAGCAATGTCCCAATAACTCTTTCTTCTGAATCAACCGATGATTTGAAAAAAGAGACAGAAGATATATCTACAACTGATAAAAAGTCTTTGCCAGAATCCAAACCGTTCGAAAAAACAACTACCCCTTCAACATCAATTAAAACAGAAGATTCACAACTTCTGATTGGAAAAAATGAGGAAGAATATTCTCAGGAAAATGATGAGTTAGTTACTTCAACCATTCCAAGTAAAGATTCTAAAAGTTCCTCAATTCCAAAACCCAATTTAAATTTCAAACAAATTAAATTAACAGACTCCAGTCGGATAGAAATTGCAAAATTGAAGGAAAACGTACATAAATATCTTAATATTGAAAAAAAAGTTGAGCGAAAAACTGATTGATTAGATTGGAATTAAATGCGGAGTTTCATATATTTTGTTTCAAATTTTAAGTAAATTTAACAGGTATAGCAAAGATGAAAAAAGGGATTCACCCCGATTATAAACCAGTTGTATTTCAAGATGTGTCTTGTGATTTTTCAATTTTAACACGTTCAACTATTCGAACATCTGACACAATAGTTTGGAAAGACGGCAAAACTTATCCATTAGTGAAGCTTGAAATTTCGAGCGGCTCCCATCCATTTTTTACAGGCAAACAAAAACTATTGGATTCTGCTGGTAGAGTTGAAAAGTTCAAAAAAAAATATTCCAAAAAAGAAGCTTAATTTTTAACATTTGGGATTTAAGAAGCCAGTTCATTCTGGCTTTTTTTATTTTAGGGTAAATAATTTTTTCGTCATATCCTTAAGAAGAAAATTTTACTAAAATGTTGTAAATTATTTAGAAGTAATTATTGATTAAATAAAAGTCCATGCAAATCTGCATTTTCGAAGATATAAACGTTTATAAACTGAACCCGCTTGTTTATCCAAGACCGGTTTATGACCTCTTTGCCGGAACTTCTTCACTAAAAGACAAAATCTTATCGGCTTATCCTAACACTAGTTTTACTCTTCATTGCAGACCATATTTAGAGGGTGTGGTAAAACAAAATAATCCTAATGCCTCGGTCAATTCTATCGAATCAGATGAATGCCTATTCATAAACGGGAGGTTAATCGCTCCTCCGAATCTTAATGAAATAATTCCCCTCGTTTCAGGCGTTGATAAGATTTATGTAAATGGAGAAACAGTGATCGCAGCACGGGTAAGCGGGAAAAAATTATCCTACCTCAAGAATTTCAAAAGAGATTTATTTGAACTTTCACATTTTGAAGGGTTGCCAATTGAGCTTGTGAATATAAAGACAGCCCAGTACCCCTGGGAACTAATTACTGCAAATGGGAAATTAATTAATGAAGAATTTGAGAAATTAAAATTTTCTGGAAAGGAAAATTATTTTGCCTACAAACTATACGACGGCGCTCATTTAATTGAAAATGAAAATATTATTATTGGCGCAGGCAGCAAAATAAAACCCGGCGCAGTGCTCGATGCTTCCAACGGATCGATTATTATTCAGGAAGAAGTTGATATTTCACCTAACGCTGTTATTGAGGGACCGGCTTTTATTGGGAAAAAATCGAAGGTGAAAAGCGGGGCATATATTTATGAAAATGTATCCATCGGTCACACTTGTAAAGTCGGTGGTGAAATTGAAGAATCCATTTTCATGCCATATTCAAATAAACAGCACTCAGGATTTATCGGGCATTCTTATCTTGGAAGCTGGGTTAATCTTGGCGCAAATACGAACTGCAGTGACCTCAAAAACAATTACAGCAAAGTTACGGTGAAAATAAATAATGAGCCTGTTGACACCGGATTGCAGTTCGTGGGGCTAATTATTGGTGACCATTCCAAAACCGGAATCAACACAATGCTGAATACTGGAACAATAGCGGGGTTCTGCAGCAACCTTTTCGGTGCCGGATTCCCTGCAAAATTTATCCCTTCGTTTTCTTGGGGTGGGGGTGATTCTTTTGTTGAATATGAAATCAGTAAAGCTATTGAAACTGCCAAAATTGTTTGCAAGCGTAGAAACGTGACTTTAACAAGTACCGATGAAATTATGATTAGAAAAGTATTTGATCTAACTGCTCAAGAAAGAATTAATTTGAAAGTGAAGGTTTAAAAGTGCTGCTTGAAGAACATAAAGTCGAACATCTCTACGAAGGCGTACGTGGATTAGCAGTAAAAATACTTAATAGGGTAGAAAGAACCGATTCCTACCTTGAGCGATTGCTCGACAATGAAATGCGCAATTCCGAATTAGGCGGGGCAGACAAAGCCTTACTCTATGAAATTACTCACGGAGTTACAAGGTGGATGGGAAGACTTGATTGGATATTAAATGGGTTTTACAAAGGACAATTCTCCAAAGCAATTCCTAATCTTAAGAATGGTTTAAGAGTTGCGCTTTATCAGATACTATTTCTCGACAGAATTCCTGATCACGCTGCTGTGAATGAAGCGGTTGAGTTCGTTAAAAAATTACAGGGACAAAAGCCTGCTGACTTCACAAATGCTATTTTAAGAAATATTATCCGAAGTAAAACTGCCATTAGATATCCTGATCCGGAAGAGGACTTAGTTGGGTATTTCACAGCTTATTTATCACACCCCTCCTGGATGGTAAAAAGATATATTCAACGATTTGGAAGAAATGATACCGAAAAACTTTTAAATGCTAATAATGAAAAACCATATCTCACTCTCAGAATAAATGCACTTAAAGCTACACCCGAGGAATTTGCTTTACTCATGAATTCTGTAAACCTAAAATTTTCTCAGGGAATTTATCTGCCCGAATTTTTCAAACTTCAGAACCTGACTAATATAACGGGATGGGAATATTTTAATAAAGGATATTTTAATATTCAGGATGAAAGCGCGGGACTTGCCTGCCGGCTGCTTGATGTTAGAGAAGATATGAGAGTGCTTGACCTGTGCGCTGCCCCTGGGGGTAAAACTGCTTATCTCGCATCCATTATGAAAGATAAAGGAGAAATTGTTGCAGTAGATAAATATGAAAGCAGATTAAATTTAGTCAGAAAGAATTTGACAAGGCTCGAAGTTAAATCAGTTAAAACTATCGAAGCCGATGCACTCGAATTTACTGACCAGCCATTTGACCGTGTATTAGCAGATGTTCCCTGCTCTGGAACCGGGACACTCTCTAAAAAACCGGATATTAAATGGAAGAAAAATATTTTTGATATAAGGGCTAACACCGAATTACAATACAATATTCTTCTGAAAGCTGCTTCGCTGGTTAAGGTGGGTGGAGTTGTAGTTTACAGCACTTGTTCTATCGAGCCGGAAGAGAACTTTGATTTGGTAAAAAGATTCTTAGAGAATAATCCTGATTTTGAATTTGAATCTGCAAAAGATAGATTTCCCGCTGAACTCGTTGATGAGAATGGCTGCATACAAACTCTACCCCATATTCACCAACTGGATGGGGCTTTTGCAGCAAAATTAATTCGAAGAAAGTAAAATATGCTTACTAAATTTGCCGAAGAATTAAAACAAGCCAGATTAAATAGCAATGTCACTTTGCAGCAAATGGCTAATAAAACAAAAATTGACCTCAAATTTCTTGAAGCAATTGATGAAGGCAATTTTTCTTTTCTTCCAGATTTGTACATCCGCGCATTTATTAAAGAGTATGCATCATTTATTGGGCTTAATGCTGACAGCACAATTAAAAAATTCGAGGCTGCTAAAAAAGGTCAATACCCCGCTGAAGAAATTGATAAACCATTCTTAAAGTCAGTTATAGAAAATGAGCAGTCCGAACAAAAGAAATTATCTTTATCCACCAGACCTCTTTTATCCTATTCAGATATTAAAGAGAATGAAACACGCAATCCTTCGGATCAAAAGAGGATTCAAATTATTTTTGCACTTATTGCTGGTATAACAATTGTCCTAAGTGTAGTTATTTATTTTCTGTTTTTTAACAACAGCGATAAAATTATTATTTCAGAAAGACCCTACGAAGAAAGTATTGAAGAAAACTCCAGATATGTCGAACAACCAGTTAGCGATTCGTCACTTATTGAAGGCTCAGACAGTTCTTTTGTAATCTCTACTGGTGATAGCCTGCTTTTAAAAATAAGCAGCACAAATCAATGCTGGGTAAATGTAATTAGAGATGATAATTCTGAAATAGAGTTTACACTTCCCCCTGCTTCTTCTAAAATCATTAAAGCAGCTAATAACTTTAAGTTGATATTAGGAAACTCGGGCGGAATACAATTATCACTAAACAATAAACCATTGCAGTTTGAAGGAATTCCAGGTGCAGTTCGTTATGCAAAAATCACTACTGCCGGGGTGGAGTATCTGACAACCCGCCCCTTAATCAATCCGTGATGAAATTGATATCGGCTAAAGACAAAATAGAACATCTTCGTGAACAAATAAGAGAGCACGAATACAAGTATTATATACTTGCTGAGCCATCAATAAGTGATTATGAATACGATTTATTAGTTAGTGAACTGGAACGGCTTGAAAAAGAAAACCCTGAATTAATCACTCCGGATTCCCCGACTCAAAGGGTAGGGAAAGACTTGACTAAAGAATTCAAAACCATAACCCATAAAGTTCCTATGTTGAGTCTATCTAATACATACAGCGAAGAGGAACTTATTGAGTTTGATAGAAGGGTGCAGGAAGGATTACCCGAAAATGAAAAAATCGAATATGTGGTTGAATATAAAATTGACGGCGTTTCTGTCAGTTTGAACTACATTGATGGAATACTAAAATCTGCGGCGACTCGAGGTGATGGTATCGTTGGTGAAGAAATTACGACCAATGTTAAAACAATAAAATCAATTCCGCTGAAAATAAATATTCCTAAAAATTTTCATTATAGTCTGCGTAATATCGAAGTTCGCGGCGAAATATTTATGAAGATTTCCGATTTCATAAATCTAAACAATCAAAGGGCCGGGCAAGGAGAAAAGCTTTTTGCGAATCCAAGAAATTCTTCTGCTGGAACTTTAAAAATTCAAGACCCTAAAATAGTTGCAAAACGACCTTTGAATATTTTTACTTATTTTTTAATAAGTACTGAAGAAGAATTTAAATCGCAATCTGAAAATCTTGAGATATTGAAGACACTCGGCTTTAACGTTAATCCCGCTTATAAAGGTTGCAAAAACATTCAGGAGGTAATTAAGGTCTGTAAAGAATTTGAAAATCAAAGAAATTCACTTGAATATGAAATTGATGGTGCGGTTATAAAAGTAAATTCAATTCGTCAGCAAAAAATATTAGGCAGCATCGCTAAATCACCACGTTGGGCAGTTGCCTTTAAGTTTAAGGCTAAGCAGGCATTTACTTTAATAAATAATATTACCTGGCAGGTGGGAAGAACAGGTGCGATTACTCCAGTTGCAGAATTAGAGCCGGTACACCTGGCGGGCTCAACTATCAGCCGTGCTACTTTACACAACTATGACGAAATTGTAAGAAAAGATATCCGGGTTGGCGATAAGGTTGTTATTGAAAAGGGTGGTGATGTAATTCCTAAAGTTGTTGCTGTAGTTTTAAGCGAAAGGAATAGTAAAATATCACCTGTATCAGCTCCAGAATATTGTCCAGTGTGCAAATCAACTGTTGTTAAACCTGAAAACGAAGTTGCCATTTATTGTAATAACTCTGAATGCCCTGCACAAATAAAAGGCAGGCTAGAGCATTTTGCTTCTCGCGGCGCAATGGATATAGAAGGACTCGGAGAAGCACTAGTAGATTTATTTGTAGAAAAAAAATTTCTAAAAACTTATGCAGATATTTATCAGTTAAAACAAAAAAGAGAAAATCTGATAAGTATTGAAAGGCTGGGTGAAAAAAGTGTAGATAATCTTCTGCAAGCAATAGAAGAAAGTAAAAAACAACCTTTTGAGAAAGTACTTTTTGCTCTTGGAATAAGATATGTCGGAGCGGGTGCTGCAAAAAAACTTGCATATCATTTTTTAACTATTGATAAACTTTCAAGCGCATCCGAAGAAGATATTATATCGGTTCCGGAAATTGGCCCAAGCATAGCAAAAAGTGTGGTAGATTTTTTTTCAAACAAGGGTAATCAACATATAATTAAATTGCTAAAAGAATCTGGTATCAATTTTAAAACCATTAAGAAAAAGATAGACTATAATTTTTTCACAGAAAATACTTTTGTTTTAACAGGCACGTTGAAAAAGTTTTCAAGGGAAGAGGCAGCCGATAAAATATCAGCGCTTGGAGGGAAGGTTACTTCTTCGGTAAGTTCTAAAACGAATTACGTAATTGCGGGCGAAAACGCTGGATCAAAATTAACTAAAGCTAAATCTATCGGTGTGGCTGTGCTTACTGAAGAGGAGTTTCTTCAAAAGCTTTATCAAGCTGAAATAAATGATTAAATTATTTAAAGACATTGCTGCGAAGGTTGTCCTAAATAAAATTTCTAAACAGACAAAGCTTTCTGAACAGCGATTTAATTTGTTTTTTCAAAAATCATATTCGTTTTTGTTAATAATGCCCGAAAACGAAGATGATTTCAACAACTCGTTTTTAATTTTAGAATATCTGGATAAAAACAAAAAGAATATTTCAATCTTAACTTATGATTATCGTGTTAGTAAGCTTCCAGTAAAATTTAAATCAAGAGTGATTGATCACGGCGTAAATGACATGAATAAATTTGATCTGCCTGTAAAAATTTTTATAGACAAACTTAACGAAAAAAAATTCGACGTTGTGCTTGACTTAAACAAAGATGGAAACTTTTTTTACAAAATTTTGATTTGCAAAATTAAATCAGTATTAAAAGTTGGATTTGAAAAGCCTAATGGAGATAAATATTATAATGTTATGATTAGAATTGAGGAAAACAATGCTGAAAATTCTTATCAAAATTTCTTAAATTGCCTTCGAATGTTTTAAGGATTTACAATGAATTATGAGATAAAAAAAGTAGAAGACATCACAATCTTTAAATTGAATGAAAAACGGCTTGACACAAATATTTCAGGGCTGTTGAAAGGGGAATTTACAATTTTATTAAAAGTGGAAGGTGTAAAAAAATTAATCCTTGATTTAGCAGAAGTAGAATCTTGTGACAGTTCGGGTTTGAGTGCAATACTTGTTGGCAATCGAATTATTCATTCGAACGAGGGAAGTATGCGTATAGCTTCTCCTTCCGAAAAAGTGTTATCATTAATCAAAATTACACAGCTTGATCGTGTGCTTCCTGTTTGTTCTACTGTTGATGACGCGATGGCAGAATTGCATGACGAGCAGGATTGAGTACTTCCACTTGACCTTTCTCTAAATATTAATTGTTAAAATCAGCTTCCTTTTATTTAGTCGGAGGTAAGTTGAATCATTAATCTACTGCTTTTATTGGGGGGCATATCTAAAACTTTAATTATTATCGATGAAACTACTTTACAATTACTTAAAGAACTATAACAAGCTGATTTTGACTTCATTATTGCTTGCTTCGATAAATCAGATTTTCTCCATGCTTGATCCCTGGATTTACAGAATTGTAATTGACAATTATGCAACAAAGTTTGAGCACTATACAGTAAGTGAATTTATTAGCGGTGTGTTGCTATTGCTCGCCGCTGCTGTTGGTGTTGCATTCGTTTCACGTGTGGCAAAAAACTTTCAAGATTATTATTTAAATGTAATAACGCAAAAACTCGGAGCAAAAATTTATTCTGATGGAATTAAGCACTCCCTCCTTTTACCTTATTCTGAGTTTGAAGACCAGCGAAGCGGAACGACACTTGGAGTTTTGCAAAAAGTTAGAACTGATGTTGAGAAATTAATTTCTGCCTCTGTAAACACTTTATTTACCACTCTTGTTGGCGTTGTGTTTGTTACTGTTTATGCAATAAATGTTCACTGGCTTATAGCCCCGGTTTTCTTCTCAGCAATACCAATACTTGGCTTTATTAGTTCTGTATTGAGTAAAAAAATTAAGGGGATTCAAAAAATAATTGTTGGTGAAACAACAGCACTGGCAGGCTCTACTACTGAATCATTAAGAAATATCGAGCTGGTAAAAAGTCTCGGTCTCGGAAATCAGGAAATCAACAGACTAAACTTGACAACTGAAAAAATACTTGGCTTAGAATTAAAGAAGGTTAAATATATTCGGTCACTTAGTTTTATTCAGGGTACGGTTGTTAACTTCATCCGAACTTCGATAATATTTTTGTTGTTGTATTTAATTTTTGTCAAAGAAATTTCTGTTGGTGAATTCTTTTCATTATTTATCTACTCATTTTTCCTATTTGGACCGTTGCAAAGTTTGGGTGAGATAATAAACATTTACCGCGAAGCAGAAGTATCTTTAAATAATTTTGAAGAATTATTAAATAAACCAATCGAATCAAAACCACAGGAGCCTGTAAAACTGGGTGAAATTAAGTCTCTGCAATTCGATAGAGTTTTATTTAAACATCAATCATCCAATCGAAATGCTATTAATAGTATTTCTTTTTCTGTTAAAAAAGGAGAAACAATCGCTTTCGTTGGTCCATCAGGCTCCGGTAAAACAACATTGGTGAAATTACTAGTGGGACTTTACTCCCCTTTGCAAGGAAAAATATTTTATAATGATTTTTCCGGTGACCAGATTGACTTTGATGAATTCAGAGAACGAATTGGTTTTGTTACACAAGATACCCAATTGTTTTCAGGAACGATTAGAGAAAATCTTTTATTTGTTAATCCGATTGCAAGCGACAATGATTGTTTGCAAGTATTAGAAAAAGCCGCCGCACAAGGATTATTGAACAGGGCAGAAAAAGGATTGGATACTTTAATCGGTGAAGGTGGAGTTAAAGTTTCCGGCGGCGAAAAACAAAGACTTTCAATTGCACGTGCACTATTGCGTCACCCCAGCCTGCTTGTATTTGACGAGGCTACATCGGCTTTAGACTCTTTAACTGAAGAAGAAATCAATAAAACTATCAGAGAAATTTCACATAGTAAAGATCTAATAACAATATTGATAGCGCACAGACTCTCTACAGTAATGCACTCGGATAAAATCTTTGTTCTCGAAAGAGGTAAAATTATTGAGTCGGGGAATCATGAAGAACTATTAGAATTAAAAGGATTATATTTCGCAATGTGGCGGCAGCAGATCGGAGAAGCTGAAAGTTCATTTAATAATTACTTAAACTAAATCCTGAGAATTCCACTAATCAATTATTAAATTTCAATGCAGTTTTCTAATTATCATTAAAAAAATTATTATAACTTATTCTTTTGAGTAAAAATGAAAAACATAATCTTCTCATTAATCCTTTCAACTTGTTTTTTTAGCAAGGCACAAACAATCCGAGATTTAATTCAACCAATAATCCTTGAAGAGGGAAGGACACGCAGTTTTGTACTCTCTGATTTGTTTTACTCTGAAGATTACTCTATTAATCTATTGCCCAATGATAACATCGTTGCAGCTATAAACAAAGGGGGAGATACAATTACCTTTACTCCAAAATTAAATTTCACCGGACTTGATCTGGTTTCTTTCGAACTACAGAATGAAATCTATCAGATTCCCGTTATGCTCGAAAAAAAACAAAAATATTTGTTTGCCTACAAGCCTGATGAAAATGTAAGTAGCGTAAATTTATTTGGGCAGTTTAATGGATGGGATCGAAACAATCTCCCTATGAAGGACGAAAATAATGATGGAATTTATGAGTTAATGATTCCGCTTGATGCCGGAAGATATGAGTACAAATTTTTTGTGGACGGAAAAGAACTTATTGATTCACAAAACCAAATAAAAGTTCCAAATGGAATGGGCGATTATAATTCAGTTCGAATAATTGAACCAGAGATAAAAGAAAAATTTTATTTACATATTCTTAATTATCAAAAGAATACGAATTCTATTTCCCTCTCCTTCTTTTGTGAAAAGATTAATAAAAAATCTTTACTCAAAAAAGAAATAGTTGCTCTATTGGATAACAAAATAATTGAACAGAGCAACATTGAAGCAACAGGCTGCAAAATAATTTTAAAGTTAGACCAAGCAGAATTAGCCGGCAGACATACTGTTCGGGTTGCGGTTAATGAAAATGGCAGAGCCACAAATATTCAAACAATATTTATTGAAAACGGAATTCCTTGCGGAAATGAGAAATTTCAAAATTGGAATGATGCCGTCATTTATTCTTTGATGGTGAATAGATTTTATGATGGAGATAAGTTAAATAATTGTCCAATAGTTCATCCCGATCTTTCTGAAAAAGCAAATTATAATGGAGGAGATCTGCAGGGTATAATTGACAAGATTGAAGAAGGATATTTTGAGAAACTCGGTATCAATACTTTGTGGCTAACTCCCGTGGTTGATAATACAGACAGTGCTTATAAAGAGTATCCTCCCCCCCACCGTTATTATACCGGTTATCACGGTTACTGGCCCGTTGCTTCCGAAAAAGTTGAGCAGAGATTTGGGAACTTCGATCTGTTAAAAAAACTTACTGATACAGCTCACAATCATGGAATAAAAATTTTGCTTGATTTTGTTGCGCACCATGTTCACATCGAAAATCCATTATGGAATGAACATCGCGATTGGTTCGGTAAAATTGAATTACCTGATGGCAGACTCAATCTTCGACTCTGGGATGAATACAGATTAACAACCTGGTTTGAACCTTACATGCCTTCTTTCGATTTTGTTAGTTCGATTGAAGCAAGAGAATTTATGACCGAGAATGCTTTATGGTGGCTAAAAGAAAGTGGTGCTGATGGATTTCGTCACGACGCTGTTAAGCATGTTCCAAATGAATTCTGGCGCTTGCTCACAAAAAAAATTAAAAAACAAATTGAATTACCCCAAAACAAAACGGTTTATCAAATTGGTGAAACATTCGGGAGTTTTGAATTAATAAGTTCGTATGTAAATAATGGGCAACTAAATTCGCAATTTAATTTTAACCTATACGACACAGCAATAAATGTTTTTCTTGATTCATCAAGTTCCTTTTCGTTGTTGAATTCTCAACTGCAAAAAACATTTTCTGTTTATGGTGTAAATAATTTAATGGCAAATATTATGGATAGCCATGACAAAATTCGCTACATGGCTTATGCTGATGGCGACCTGCAAATCAATGATGGTAATGCTGGTGAACTAGGTTGGGTAAATCCTCCCACTGTTGATAATCAATCAAGCTACGATAAGCTGAAACTTTATCTTGCCTATGAGTTGACAATTCCTGGCGTACCTATTATTTACTACGGTGATGAAATTGGAATGACCGGGGCTTCCGATCCCGACAACAGAAGAATGATGAGATTTGAGAATGATCTTTCTCGCTCTGAAAAGGAAACCTTCAGTGAAATTAGTAAGCTTGCTGAAATTAGAAATAATAATTCTGCTTTAAGATACGGCGATTTTTTAACTTTACTTGCGGATGAAAATATTTTTGCATACATCCGTTCCGATTTTAATCAACGTGTGATTGTAATCCTTAATAAAAGTAATAAAAACAAGACTGTTGAAATTGAGTTACCTACAAATTATAATTTATCCGAGGCGATAAATTTATTAAATGGTGAAACAAAGAAGATAAATAATCATCGTTTGGTTTGTAACGTTAACTCTATAGGTTATCTTATTTTCAAAATAAAGTAATCATTTATTTTACACTACACATTGGAAATCATGAAGCTATTTAACATTAAATTATTTCTAATAATCTTAACAGTTTTACCGTTTGTTTATACCGCTTGTAATCAAAATACATCACCTGTTAACACAGAGGAATTGGAATTTAAAATGAACATTATAGCTGAATCTTATGTAAAACTTGTTTTAAAGGTGGGGCAGTTTGACCCCAATTATGTTGATGCTTATTACGGTCCTGAAGATTGGAAACCGAAAAGTAATCTAACCGAAGACACTTCTGCGCTTCAATCCTTATTTAATGAGTCAGATGCAATACTCGATTCTATGGATGCACTTTCAAAATATGATTCCGATGAATTACTTACATTAAGATTTAGATTTCTTTACAAGCAAATTCTTGCAGTCAAAGCTAAAATATTTATACTGCAAGGAGGTGTGTTGTCTTTTGATGAAGAAGCCAAATCTCTTTACGATGCGGTGCCGCCTGTTTATAATGATCAACATTTCCAAAGTATCATAAACGAACTTGATAAAATTTTGCCGGGCAAAGGGAAAGTCTCCGATAGACTAGACGCCTTCAGAAATAAATTTATCATTCCAAAAGATAAAATTGATACTGTATTTACAACCGCAATAAATGAATGCAGAAAGAAGACGCTCGAGCATATAAAGCTTCCTGCTGAGGAAAATTTTAAAGTTGAATACGTTACTGGCAAATCTTGGGGCGCCTACAATTGGTATAAAGGGAATAGCTTCAGCATAATTCAAGTTAACACGGATCTGCCGATCTATATTGATCGTGCAGTTGATCTTGCTGCTCACGAAGGTTATCCCGGACATCATGTTTATAATGCGCTACTCGAAAAATATCTATTTAAACAAAAAGGATGGGTGGAGTATTCGGTTTATCCTCTTTTCAGTCCTCAATCATTAATTGCAGAGGGAACCGCTAATTATGGTATTCATGTTGTCCTTCCCGGAGAGAGTAGAATTGATTTTGAAAGAAATGTTTTATTCCCTCTTGCTGGTTTGGATACTTCTTTAGTAGATGAGTATTACAGAGTATTGGAATTGACTGCAAAGATGAATTACTCCTCGAATGAAGCCGCAAGAAATTATCTTGACAGCAAATGGACCAGGGAAGAAACTATAAGCTGGCTAATAAAATTTGGACTTCGCTCAAAAGAAAGAGCTGAGCAGAATATAAAGTTTATCGAGACTTACAGAAGTTATGTTATTAACTATAACTTGGGTGAAGATATTATTAAAAAATATATTGAAAGTAATGGCGGTAATGAAAATCATCCAGATGTAAGATGGAAGCTTTTCGAGCGACTGCTTTCTTCACCTCAAACTCCTTCTGGATTATTAAAATAATTTTGAGGATTTAGCTTGCTGCAAAAAACATACAATAATTCATCTGTAAAATTCTTCATAGGAATAATTGGCATTATTGCAATTACGCTAACGCTGAAAGAACTCAGCCATATTTTTATACCGTTTGTAATTGCATACTTTTTATTTTTCGTCTTTTCTCCACTTAATAATTTTTTATCGCGTAATAGATTACCTGAAGCAGCTATCATATTAATAGACATCTTAATAACAGGGTTTATAATCTGGGGCATATTTAAATTAATCATCGATTCATTTATACATTTTACAGAAGGATTGCCAATATATTTAAATAAACTTGATAGAATAATCAGCGAATCTGCCGTATCGTTTGGAATAAGCGATCCAAATTTTACAAATTTTTCGATCCAAAGTTTTCTTAGATCCATTGATTTATCAAAAATTGCCGGCGGCTTGTTTGAATCAACATTTTCTTTTTTAGGAAGTGTCTTTTTCGTCCTTTTCTTTTTCATATTTATTGTTCCCGGTCATAAAATAATTTACGAAGCAATAAAAATTCGCTACCTTAAATCTAATAATAATTATGTGAGCAGTGAGTCATTAAATTCCCCCAACCTTGATGAAAGCAAAATCTGTTTAAGTGATAAATCGAATAAAGATAATATCATTAAAGAAGAAAAATTAGCTTCAGCTTTCAATTTAATTACTGAGCAGATTCAAAAATATATCATTGCTAAAATTGGATTAAACCTTGCATGCGGCGTTGCAGTTACGATCTTACTTTCATTGCTTGGTGTGGATTTCCCTATTGTTTGGGGTTTGTTTACGTTTCTTTTCAATTTTATTCCAACAATTGGATCAGCAGCTTCATTAGTACTTCCAACCTTAATGGCGCTTGTTCAGTTCGAATCAGTCAGTTTTATGCTGCTTGTTGCTGCAGCGATGGGGGCGCTGCAAACTTTATTTTTTAATCTTTTTGAACCGGCAATCATTGGACGAAAATTAAATCTAAACCCATTGCTGATTTTAATTTCGCTTCTTATTTGGGGTTACATTTGGGGAATAGTCGGTATGCTTCTTTCTGTACCACTTACTGCAATAATAAAAATAATTCTGAATAATTCTGATTCTCCGAATATGAAATTCATCAGCGATTTGATGAGTAACGAATGATCAGGCTATCGCTGAAATCATTTTATTAAATTCAATTTTAGATGGAAATATTTCAGAAAATATTTCTCTGATGGATTCAGGACTAATCTTAGCATAGTCTTCTTCACGGGGGAAAATGCATACTCCTCCCAAATCTACTGATGCGGGGCTTATTAATATTTTACCCTCTCCCCTTTTATAATAATGAGATGATCTGTGCTGAGATCGTGAAAAAACTAAAACAGTCCATCCGGTATTTCCATCATACGTACTGAGAATATTCAACATCGGTTCAGAATGCTCGTCAGAGTTCTTATATAACGCAGTGTAAACTTTAAGAAAATAATTTTCGATCAATTGCACGTTTAATGATTGCAGTAAAATAAATTTTCTTAAGCCGTCATCAATCGAATAAATGGAAATATTTGATTCACTTTTATGAAGTTTACCAAACTTATTTTTCATAGAAACCAATTGACCAAAGATTGGCAAACATTTTTTGGGCACAGTTTGAAAATGTAAATGATCAGGGGCAGAAGCGCCACATTTAGGTCCGTTGTAAAACACTGCAAAACGATCATTCATTTTTTTAGCGAGTGATAATAAATCTAAAAAATGATTGTTAATTAATTGAGGCTGATGTTTGGTGCAAACGATTGTAAAATGATGCTTAAAAATTGGGAATGGATTACAGAGCAAAATGAATTTATCGTCGATCAAAATTCCTTTTTGTACTTTAGGAAGATTATTTAGACATAAGAAACATCTTCTGTTTTTGATTGTTCTATCTGAAACATCTGCTGTGCTTGAAAGCAGTCTTTGCGGATTAAACTGAAAATGGATTTTATAGCCATTAACCTGAATAGATTTTTGTTTTACATTTTTGAGGACGCTGTAATTATCTGAAAAAATTTTCCATTCTTTCTTTTGAAGAAGATTCAGTTTAATCGCCGCATCACCATAGCGATTTTCATTTAACAAAGCATTTATCTTTGAGTCGGAAATGATTTTATTCTTCAATTGGGTATTCATCAGCAAAATCAGATATTAATTCTTTGCTAAGATAGGATTTTTATTTTAATATCTTAAGGGGGGTTTGTTCTGAAAAGTAAAAGAAGAGTTGGGGCTTAGCTTTTCATTTTTTATCGTCTAACTAACGCAATCAACAACAATAATAGAGAAGTATTTTTACACTTGGCTAAGTGACAACTCTTCTTTTAAGAAAGATATATTATGCGCTGCAAGAATACTTAGGCGGATTGTGAACGATTTTTCTAATCGTATCAAACTGCAGATATGGATATTCTGACTGCAGAGATTCAATTGCATCACCAGTTCGGATTTTCTGCTCTCGAAGTCTTTTAAACTTTTTTCTAATATGATAATCACGGACTGACCGCTCATCAATCAATCCATGTTGATTAAGCAGGTTATAGATCTCATCACTGATAAGGTCTGCAAGCGGATTGCTCAATTCAGTTTCGATTATTTTATCTTGCATTTTGTTCTCCTTTCGGATAAGTAATTATTAAATCTTGCTTCCGGTGCTAAAATGAATCAAGATTACTACTAAATCAACCGCACAAGTATGCTGTTTTTATTTCAGAATTGTTGAAAAAGTGGATTTTGCAGCAGTATTATGCGGGGGTGGTAATAAATAGAGAAGAATAGTATTAAATTATTTTTTTTCTAATCGCTTTTGCGACAGCTTCTGATTGTGAATGGACGTGTAATTTTTTATAAATATTTCTGATATGATGCCGGATTGTATCAACACTAATAAAAAGTGCATCCGCAATCTCTTGATAATTATTTCCCTCAGCTAACTGAAATAGTACTTCCTTCTCTCTTGATGAAAGCGCAGCAGTTTCTTCATCGTTAGCAGCAGAGCGACCTGCTTGGAAAGTTGAAATTACTTTGCGGGCAATATTAGAACTCATCGGTGAGCCGCCTTCGTGAGCATCTTTAATGGCTTCGAGGAGCCGGGCTGGGGGAGTCTTTTTTACGAGGTAACCGCATGCTCCGGCACAAAGTGCTTCAAATATAATTTCACTTTCTTCGTAAATGGTCAGCATCAAAATGTCAACTTCTGCATTAATAAACTTTGCTTTTTTAACTGCTTCAATACCGTTCATACCCGGCAAGCCAATATCCATAAGTATAACATCAAAATTCTTTGATTTTAATTCAGCAAGAAACGATTCAGCGTTTTGATATGCCGCTGCACATTTATAACCATCGGTTGCATTAATTAGTGCTGCCAAACCGTTTCGTATTGTATTATTATCTTCAACTATTGCAACGTTAATCATTTAAATAAATATTTTTATTTTGGTGGCATAATGAATGGAAAAAATAGTTTAATTTCAAACACAAAAATTTTGACAATATTATTTGTTAAAGAAAGAAAGCAGCCTTGATTGAGATGATATCTTCCCTATAAACTTTATTGTTGTGCCTTTATTCAAAACCGATTTCATTTTAATTTTGCCTCCGATTGCCTCTGCACGATTGCTCATATTTGTCAATCCATTCCCGTTTGAAACGGCTTGCAGGTCAAAACCTATTCCATTATCAACTAAATTTATCTCCAAAACATCGCTGTGAAAATTTACTTCTAAAAATATGTTCGTGCACTGACTGTGTTTGATTGCATTATTTATTGATTCTTTAAAAATCAGAAATAAATTTTGCCTGTATTCCATTTGAAGTTTTATGTCTTTTATTTTTTCCAGATTACTTGTTTTAATAGAAATCCCCAAATTGTACAGCGGCTCTTTATAAGCATCTTTTAGCCTTAGAATTAAATCATAGAGCGAATCACGATTTGGATTTACCATCCATACTATATCGCTCATGTTGTCAACGAGTGTTCTTGCCGTGTTACTAATGAGTTGAAGTTCTTCAGAAAGGTTGACCGAATTCTTCAAGTTGTTTTTTGCAGCAACTTCACTAAGAATTGAAATCTCAGTCAAGCCTGACCCAACATTATCGTGAAGATCTGCTGCAAGTTTTGATTTTAATTTTTCAATAGCCAGGAGGTTTTTAACCCTAATTGTGCTTAAATAATAGATGGCTGCTGCTGCAGTAATAATTAATATCAAAGAGAACCACCACGTCCGCCAGAAGGGAGGAGTAATGATTATGCTTATTGAGGCGGTATTCTCGCTCCACACATTATCGTTATTCGAACCTCTAACTTCAAATGTATATTTCCCGGGTGTAAGATTAGTATAGTTAGCAAATCTCATTGAGGCATCTACAGAATTCCATTCTTCTTCCAGCCCTTGCAATCTGTATTGATAATTATTATCAGAAGGATTGGTATAATCAAGAGATGCAAATTCAAATGTGAGGAAATTTTCATTGTACTTTAATTGCAGCGATTTTTTTTCGCCTTTAACAAGTTTATTCAAAATTCTTATAGAAGTAATAACAACAGGTGGTTTATACGGATTATCTTTTATACTGTCCGGGAAAAAATAATTTATTCCATTAATCCCGCCAAAAAACATTTCGCCAAACTTGCTTTTATAATACGCCCCCCCGCTAAATTCCATACTTTGCAGTCCATCCTGAAGATCATAATGCGAAAAGAACTGATCACGAATTCCGAATTTATAAATACCATCATCAGTGCTCATCCATAAATTGGAATGACTATCTTCAAGAATGCCATAAACTACAGAACTGTTTAAACCATCATCTTTTGAGAAATTAAAAAACTTCCCGGTCTTCCTATCAAATTTATTTAAGCCGCCGCCAAAAGTTCCTATCCAGAGAGTACCAGCTTCATCTTCATAAATAGACATGACTCTATCATCGCTCAAGGAATTTTTATTGGCAGGGTCGTGCTGATAATGATAAAATTTTTCTGTGACAAGATCAAATTTATTTAAACCCCCGCCAAATGTAGCTATCCAAAAAATGCCGGTTCTGTCCTTATAAATTTTGTAAATACGATTATCGCTGATACTAAATTTATTATTCGGATCGTGTGTGTATCTTTTAAATAAAATTCCACTGCGCCCATCACCCTGTTGTGCGACTAATTTATTCAAGCCGCCGCCAAAGGTTCCAATCCAAATAACAGAATTGTCATCGTAAAAAATATCCTGCACTTGATTTGATCCAATTGAAGTTTCATCTTTAGGATTATTCTTAAATGCTGTGAATGTTTTAGTCTTCTTGTTAAACTTTACCAACCCGCCGGAATAAGTTCCAATCCACAGATTATCCTTATCATCTTCTTCGAGCGAGCGAATATGATTATCACTTAGTGAATTAGAATTATGTTCGTCAAATAAATAATGAGAGAATTTATTTTCAGATCGGTGGAAATAATTCAAACCTCCGCGATATGTTCCGAACCATAAATTATTCTTACTATCTTCATGAATTGCCCAAATTACATTATCATTTAGGCTGTTCATTTCACCAGGTTTATTTCTAAGTATATTAAACTTTGCGGTATTCATTTCAAGCCTGCTAATACCTTCACCAACATGAGTCCCAATCCACAGTATTCCTGACCTATCCTGATAAAGAGAAATAACGTCATTATCCACTAATGAATTATCATCATTAGGATCATTCACAAAGTGCCTGAAACTATCTGAGGAAAAATCAAATCTATCAAGTCCTCCCCCAAGTGTTCCGAACCAGTAATAGTTATCAGAAGTTTGGGTAATTGCCATTACAGTATTGTTGCAAAGACAATTTGAGGTACTTTCTTCTAATCGAAAGTTTTTGAAGAAAATGTTGTGAGAATCAGAATTTTTTAATGATGCAGAGAGAAAATTAACACCGCCGAAATAAGTACCGATCCAAAGGTTTTTATTATTGTCAAGGTAGAGGGAAATTATTTTATCATCAGAAATGGACTTTATATTTTGTTTTGAATGTTGGAAGGAGAAAAATTCATAGCCGCCATTATTATCAGGAATAATTTTATTTAATCCGCCGCCAAATGTTGCAACCCAAATAGAATTTTCTTCATCAACTAAGATTTTAGTAATTCTATTATGGGAAAGCGTACCTTTAATATTTTCCTGAAAAAAGAAATGCTGTTTCTTACCGGTTTTTTTATTGAAACGAAAAACACCCTTCCCCCACGTGCCAATCCACAAGAAATCACTTTTATCTTCAGCAATAGATGTAATCGTGTTGGTCAGGTTTCGAGAAAACACGATCGGGTATTCATAATAATCATTTAAACCTGAAGATGGCAGCTCATTATTATCTGTAATAATGAATCGTTTAAATGTTTCATTATCTCTATTGAACAGATTAATATTACCATCAACTGTCCCAACCCAAAGATCGCCGTTTCTTCCTTCCATCAATGAAGTAACGCCGCTGCTCGAAATAGAATTTTTATCATTTGGATTATTAGAATAGACAGTAAAATTATAACCATCATATTTATTTAAACCATTCACTGTTGCAAACCACATGTACCCTTTTTTATCTTGAAGAATTTCAACAATTGTGCTCTGCGAAAGCCCGTCTTCAATTTTAAGCTGCTTGAAAATATAATCACCTGTGGAATTACTCTTGGGTGAATTTGCAAAGCAGATTCCGCAAACAGAAAATATTATTGCGGGAAATATGTTTGTGAAGAATTTCATTTTGATAGTTCGTAAAGATGATTTTGATTTGCTTCAAAGATAGGATTGATTACGCTTCTTATCAAGCATAATAATTATAGCTAAAAGAGTGATTATTATTAGAAATTTAAAATCAATAGAGATTTACCAACTAAACTAAAAATCGATTAGCTTATTCTGAATGACGTACTGAGTTAATTCCACATTGGATTTAAGATTGACCTTTTCAAAGACACGATTACGATAGGAATAGACAGTATGAATGCTAATGCTTAGTTCTTCAGATATTTCCTCGGCGCTTTTACCGGCTGCTATCATACACATTATTTGAAATTCTCTATCCGATAATGCTTCGTGAGGCAGGGGTTTAGATTTGTGTGTAATATCAATAGCGAGTTTTGCTGCAAGAACTTCGTTAATATATTTCTTACCCGAAACAATTTTCCGGATTGCAATTACTAGCTCTCCCGGAGCACTAACTTTTTTTAAATAACCATCGGCTCCGGCTTTTATTGCTCGCAGTCCATATTGTTCTTCGCTGAACATACTTAAAATTAGTACCGGTAGATCAGGATAAAAACTTTTTAGATCTTTTAGAACTTCTAGCCCGTTTTTGCCGGGCATATTAATATCTAAAATGATAATACTGAAATTATTTTTTTTAACTCTTAAGATTTCAAGCAATTCGGTACCGTCTTTTGCTTCGGCGGAGACGCACATGTCTTTCTCTTCTGCAACGATCTGTTTAAGCCCTTCACGTACGATGGCATGATCATCGGCAATGAGAATGTTAATCATTTTTGTTTTCCAGTTTACTGTAAGGAATTTCTACTCTTACTTTTGTGCCCTTTCCGGGAAACCCTTCAATATAAACAGAGCCGCCGAACAGCACTGCACGTTCTTTCATTCCCAAAATTCCAAGCGATTGAACGGCATTTAATTGAGTTTCAGAAATCCCCCTGCCATTATCAATAATTTCAAGAATAAGATATGATTTTTCTATTTTTAAGATAATATGAACAAGTGAAGCATTTGCATGCCTTGCAACGTTGGTTAACGCTTCCTGAAAAATTCTAAAAACTGCTGTAGATTTTTCACTATCAAGACATATTTCATCAGAAGGAAAAATAAATTCACTTCGGATTCCTGTTCTTTCGCTGAGTTCCTGGCTTTGCCATTCAATCGCCGCAACAAGTCCAAGTTCATCTAATATTCCGGGTCTAAGCTTTGCACAAATTTTTTGAACCGTCTCAACCGTTTGATCAATCAAAGCTGAGACTGAATCAAATTTATCTTTTAAAGGTTGTTGATCTTCGTTTAATTTTTTTGAAAGTAGTGAAATCTGAATTTTGAGTACAGTCAACACCTGCCCAAGTTCATCATGAATTTCTCTTGCAATCATTGTTCGCTCTTCTTCACGAACAAATTGAAGATGAGATGCCAGGTCCCTTAATCTTTTACTTGTTCGCTTAAGTTTTTCATCAGCTATTTTTCTTTCAGTAATATCTCTTGCAACAGAAAGGATAGTTTGTTTGGAATTATACTGGAAAAGATGAGCGCTAATTTCTACAGGAAAAGTTCGTCTGTCTTTTGCACGATGCACCAGTTCAAAGATTACATCTTTCATAGAAAAAAGTTTTTCCATTATCGAGGTATATTCATTTATCATTTGCGGCGGGATAATTGCCGAAGGACTTAGCATCAAAAATTCTTCGCGCTGATAGCCAAGCCTTTCGCAGGCAACATCGTTAACTTCAATAAATCTTCCATAAGAACTTCCCTGTTCAAGCTGAATGACAAACACGGCATCGTTTGTGTTGTTAAAAAGCATCCGGTAACGTTTTTCACTTTCTTTTATTTCCAGTTCTGTTTTTTTTCGTGCGGTTACATCCTTAATGATGCTAAGAGTTACTTTATCTGCATCGGGTAATTGCAGAAAAGAGTTGGAAAAATCGAACCAAACTTTTTTTCCATTAAGAAGTGTATTCTCTCGTTCAAAATGAGTACGCATTCTATTATTAATAAAATCTTCACGATAAACTTTAAGAACAGCCTCTCTTTCCGAAGGGTGATAAACATCAGAAAATAACTTACCGATTAGATATTCTTTTTCTAGATTTACCATTTTGCAATACGGCTGATTAACCATAATAATATTTCCATGCCCATCAATCAGCCTCAATCCATCTACTGAGCATTCCCAGATCAACTCTAATAGTTCGGTGGATTTATTAATCAGCTCATTCATTTAATTTTTACTCAAGTATGTTTTCAACAATTCCTTTTCAAAAAAAATTATTCACCATCTTTTAATTTGAAACCTTTCATCATCCATTTCTTTGCAAGTATTAAGCCGATAGGACTCGTGATAGCAATTAGACCATAAAGCAGCCACATAAATTCAGTGTTCATTTTAGAAGGGTCAACATCTTTCGGGCAGTATTGAGTCAGCACCCACCCCGAATAAAAACCGGTTAATACTTTTGTAAGGAACCATGGAAATTGTCCCACACCCATATAAAGTCCAGTCATATTTTTAGGTGCAACTTCGGCGATCCATTGCAGGAATCGAGGCTGCCACATTGATTCACCAATTGTCATTATTAAAACATAGAGTAAAAACAAGTACATGTTCGGCCCAACTGTAAGCAAAAATGTTGGTACTGACATTACTATTGTGCCGTAAATCATCATCTTATAAACATTTGCTTTAGAAGTTAAGCCCGCAACAATTGGTGCGAGAATAAAAACTAAAATTGGATTGAGGTTCGAGAATATTTCAAAGTATTCACTCACAACTGAGCCCTTAAACGCACGATCAAGATAGTAAGGAATTGTAAGCCAGTTGTGCGCGAATAAGGTTTGCACCGGTATAAGCATGAAGATAAAAAATGCAAATCTTTTATCTCGAAATGGATGCTCGGGTCTTTTCCTGAGAAATTCAATAACAGCTAAAACAAATGCGACTAAAGAAAGGACAAAAAAGAAATCAATATTTACTGCTAATCCCAAAAGATTAAAACTAAAAAAGAAATTTGCAGGATTGTTAAAACCAAAGCCGGACAGAAGAAATAATCCTAGTGTAATTAAAGCGTAAATAATTAATGGGAGATTATTTATTTTCAATTTTTCCTGCTTTACTTCATTCTCAGGAGGTTGATTTGTTTCTGCTTTTATTGATACCACTGCATCCTGATCATTTTTTTTACTTAATAACGAAGCAGTTATGATCAGTGATATACCGGTTAATCCAACATAAACCCAAAAGACTGCTGTCAAGCCGTTTGGGGGAAATGAAGATTCAAAAGTTTGGCGTGTAAAAGATGAAATAAATCCTGAAAGGAATGCACCAAGATTCATCAATCCGTAGATTACTGCATAGCCCATTGCTGCGGTTTGCGGTGTTGTATAGCGTTTAACTCCGGCATAAGCTGCTGGTTGATACAAACCATAGAACATCACCATAACAAACAATCCGCCGATCATTGAGAAAAACATTGGCGACCATAAACCATTCGAGAGGGGGAGTGTTCCAGAAAGTGAGATTAAAACGCGACCGATAAGCATTCCAACAAATGCAAGCAGCAAAGAATTTCTTACCCCAAGCTTATCGGAGAAACCACCAAATAGCAGCATCGAAAAAGTAATTCCTCCTGTTACAAAACTATAAACAAGACTTGATTGCGTATCAATTAAATCCACGTTTTCAGAACCGAATTTCCCAAGTATAGTCAATATTCCAAAGTAAACTAAGCCTTCGATAATGTATGGAATGTTAACACCCCAAAGTGCTCTCGGTGCTTTAACAAATGCTATGAAAGTTTCTTTTAATTCTTTGAATGATTCTTTGATAACTTCAGAGAATGATTTTTTAACATGCTCTTCAGGGTTTGTTTGCTGCATAATACGAGTTCCTTTTTTGATGAATATTATTTAGTGATGAAATAGTTATCAAGGTAAGAAAATAATTTTGATTTGATTGTCCTGGTTCAACTGCATAATTAATCAAGAAGTAAAATATTTAATTTTAACTTACAGAATAAAATTATTATTCTGCAAACGGAACTGTGAAAGTAAAATTACTTCCAATTCCTAATTGACTTTCAACCTGAATATTTCCACCGTTCTTTTCAACAAATTCTTTTGAAAGGATTAATCCCAATCCCGTGCCTCTTTCTCCGTCAGTGCTTTCACCGCGGACTTGAGCATCAAGTCTAAAAAGTTTCTTTAAATCCTCTGCACTAATACCTTTGCCGGTATCAGCGATACTAACTGCAGCCGAGTCGTTGTGGATACTTACGCTTATTGTAATAGTTCCATATTCAGGAGTAAATTTAATTGAATTGTACAAAAGATTTCGAAGAACAGTCTCTATCATATTTGAATCGGCATATAAAGATTTATCAACAGAAATATTTTTAATAATATTTAATTTTTTCTTGTTGGTAGCGTCGTCATAAAGATTTAAAACATTTTGCAAGGGAGATTCAATCTTAAAAATATTTTTATTCACAGTCAGTCTTCCGGTTTGAAGTCTTGCCCAATCAAGAAGGTTAATCAAAAGTTTATAAACATTTTTAGCAGATCGGTGCAACCCGCCCAACACTTCTTTAACTTCATCTTCGCTTAGTTCATCGTATGATTCGGAAAGATATTCGGAAAGCCCGAGCAATGAATTGAAAGGACTGCGAAGATCGTGGGAAATGATTGAGAAGAATTTATCTTTTGAAGCATTAAGCAGGCGAAGATTTTCTGCCAGTGCAGCAAGTTTTGATTCAGCCTCTTTTCTTGCCGTAATATCCTGAAATTGAACAATGAAAAATGACTGGGAGTCGAGTATCTTAATTAGAGAAACATTAGTGACACACCAGACAATTTTTTTTTGACTATTCAAATACCTGCATTCATAATCAAGATATTCTCCTTTTTCTAAAGTAAGTAGTTCATAGAAAGATTTTTCATTCAATTCTCTATCTTCTTCAAAGGTCAGATTCAGTAAGTTAGATTGTAATATTTCCGCTGAAGAATATAAAAGAGTATCACAAAAAGATTTATTTACTCGAATGAATGAGCCGTTAGACTTAAGCATTGCCATACCGATTCCCGCATTATCAAATGTCTTTCTGAAAATTTCTTCGCTTTTCTTAATTGTTTCCTCATTGAGTTTTCGGTTTGTGATATCTACAGCGGTTCCAAGGTAATAGAAAGAATTATCCTTTCTGGAGACTTGTTTTTTAGATGCACACGAAACCCACATTATGCTTCCATCTTTTTTCAAAACTTTAAGTTCGAGTTCTTCTCCCTCGTTATAAATTGGAGCTGAAGAATTTATTATTTCTAATACCTTATTGCGATCATCAGGATGAATTAACGAAAGAAAATCTTCAACTCTGTTTAAGGGTTCTAAATCTGAATAACCTAATAGATGTTTCAAGCTGTCATCAGCAAAAAGTCTTTTTTCAGAGGGGTAATATTCCCATATCCCTGTTTTGCCTGCACGAACAGCGAGAGCAAGACGCTGCTCACTTTGTTTTATTTTTAATTCCATCGCGTGCTTGAATAATGCAAGCTCCACCGTTCGTTCGAGTTCTTTGCTTTCGAAAGGTTTAATTAAATAGCCGAAAGGCATAATCTCTTTGGCTTTTTGAAATGTATTTTCATCAGCGTACGAAGTAAGAAAAATCACGGGAATATTTATCCCCCCCTGAATTTTTTTTGCGGCTTCAATTCCATCAGACTTCCCTTTAAGTTTAATATCCATTAAAACAATATCAGGTTTTAATTCTGAGGTAAACTTAAAAGCATCTTCCGCATTATTAGCAATTTTATCAACAATATAACCGCAGCTCTCAAGGCGTTTTTTAATATTATTAGCAACGATAGTTTCATCTTCAACAACAAGAATACTTATCTTGTCTTTTAAATTATTCATTTCAGGTTCTCATCTTTCCAAATTATTCTAAACCCCGTCCCTAAGTTATTTGCTCTTGTCAACTTGCCGTTTAAGTTTTGAGTAAGCATTCCAATTAGTTGAAGCCCGAGTGATTGAGAGTTTTCAATGTCGTAATCTTTTGGAATACCGATGCCATTATCAGCAATGCAAAGTTCATATTCAGTTTCATTTATCCTTTTAAATTTCAAAGAGATTCTTGGTTCTTCAATATTGCATGAGGAGGGGAAAGCATATTTTAATGAGTTTGAAATTAGTTCGCTTATTATCATTCCGCAAGGAATGGCGCTGTCTATCGGCAGTTTGATATCTTCAACTTCAATTTCAAATTCAGGTTCACCGGAATATTTTATGTAAGAATTATAAAGATAATCTACCAATGTTGTGATATAATCTTTCATGTCAATCTGGCTGAAGTCGCCTGTTTGATAAAGTTTTTCATGAATGAGTGCCATCGAACGAACTCTATCTTTGAGATTCTGAAAGAATTTAAACAACTCTTTACTCTCCACTGATTCTAATTGCAGATCAAGCAAACTATAAATAATCTGGAGATTATTTTTTACACGGTGATGGATCTCCCTCAAAAGTACTTCCTTTTCCTGTAAAGATTTTTGTAAAGCTTCTTCAGCGGCTTTGGTTTCAGTAATATCAATAACAGCGGCAAAAATATTCTCTTGTTTTTCGCCAAGCAAAATAAAGCCAATCAGTACCCAAACTTTGGTGCCATCTTTTCTGATATATTGTTTTTGATAAGGCGTGCACCTCCCTTTGCGCTGTGCTTCTAAGATTTTCTCCGTTTCGATTGGATAAAATTCTTCCGGAGTAATCAACCTGCAATTGAAATATGGTGACCCGATATCACTTCTAACGAAACCAGTGATGTTTAAGAAAGCATCATTTACTTCAAGAATATTTCCGTGTCTGTCAGACATCATTGTTCCTAAAATGCCAGACTGAATTAAAGCGCGAAGTTTTTCTTCGGTTTTAAATAAAGCATCTTCAGCCAATTTTGTTTCGGTAACATCTTTTGCGATTGAGAGGATTCCCGTTTTTCCATTTTCAAGTTGAATTACAGTTTCGATTAATTCGAGGAAGCAGATACTTCCATCTTTGCGGATATTCTTAACAAGATGCTGTAGTCGTTTGTTCTCAATAATCTTTCTAATGTTTAATTCAATTGATTTCAAATTTTGATTGAAGGAAATTATTTGAACATTTTTCCCTACTAATTCTTCTTTGGTGTATCCTAAAATCTGACAAATAGCTTCGTTTACTTCGAGAATATTTCCATTGACATCAATAAATAAAATACCAGTTGGAAGTAAGCTGAATAAAGTTCGATACAACGATTCACTTTTTTTCAGCTTATCCATTGCAAATTTCCGAAGACTGATATCTCTGAAATAATAAATGCCGTAATCTTCATCACCAATTTTAATTCTTGAATAATCTGCTTCTACAGAAAAAACAGATTTATCTTTTCTGATTCCCTCGAATTCAAATATTCTGTGATTC
Source organism: Ignavibacteriaceae bacterium (assembly GCA_035328465.1). Classification (GTDB taxonomy): domain Bacteria; phylum Bacteroidota; class Ignavibacteria; order Ignavibacteriales; family Ignavibacteriaceae; genus JADJEI01. The sequence goes on from DAOLIQ010000003.1 coordinate 63,731, forward strand.
ATTTCTTCGGGGGATTGATTTTCTAAATCACTAAAAAATTCTTCTGATTTATCCATGCTTAATACTGCAGGAGACTTCCCTGTCAATTCGCTGTTGGAATGAATTAAGAAATCTTTTCGTAGTGATTCATTCGCGTACAATATTTTATTACTTTTTACAATAATAATTCCATCACGAGAAGTCTTAAATACGGCATTAAACCATTCCCTGCTAATCCAAAGTTCTTCTTTCTGAGATATTTGTTTCTCTAAATTTTCAATTAGGGAAGCTGAAAGTTTTAAATTCTCATAATCATTTTCGGAAGGAATAAAATCGTTTGTAAATAATGTGCACAGCGTTCCGATGTGCTTGCCTTCAAGATTTATCGCTTTGCCGAAATAAGTTTTAAAATTACTAATCGCAGGAGCGGATAAATAATATTTTGTTGAAGGTAAATTTCTAATCAATACACAGTCATTCTTTCTTGATGTAATAACATCAAAACAAATATGTCCTTTCGCAACATCAACCGGGACAAAATCATCTGGCACATTCCATTTGCCAACGGAGAATAAAAGGTCATTATTCAAACGGTTATAAAAAGCTGCTGATGCATTAATCGCTTTGCCGAATCCTTCAACTAATAGATTAATATTTCTTATTGGATCAAGTTCAAACTGTTCGATTGATTTTCGGATAAGCGATAAACCCTTAGCATTGCTTTTTGATTTAATATGACTCGAAGATTTGGTTTGAAATTTATCTATAGCATTTTTTATTTCAGTTACCTTAAATGGCGACAAAATAATTTCTGAGTTGAAGCCCGATAGGTTTGTATCATCAATTTTGATTTTACGATTGGTAATAAAGATAATCGGGTTATTTTTTGCAGGCTTGAATTGTGAAATTGTTTTAATCATCTCGTTATGATTTGATGATGTTAGTTCACACAGAATTATTACCTGCTTTTTATTATTGAGTTTCGGAAAGTTTTTACTTCGGTATGAAATTACATTCGCGGGACTTTCAATGATTTTCTCGATTTTAACTCTAAGCCTGTTGCCAGACTTTAGCGTATCCGAAAGTATTATAATGTTTTTATTAGTTTCCATCTCTTTAATGTAGAGATTTCAAATTTTTATCACCAAAAAAATTGCTTAAACGAATCAAGCCCGAACAGGGTTATTAAATTCGAACAAAGATGGATAACGCATTTTCATTCCTTTTAATCCTTGCAAGCCGCCAGTGTGTATTACAGCAATAACAGAGTTTGTTTCGAAAAAATTTTTCCTGATCAAGTCGGCAATTCCAAACAACATTTTACCAGTATAAATCGGTTCAAGTTCAATTTTGTTCAACTTCTCAAATTCGAAAATGAATTTAATAAGCGAACTACTAACCTTGGCATAACCTTCAAAATGATATTCTGTTTGAAGTTTCCAATTACTAAAATATTGCCCGCTGAAGTTATAAACAAGTTCAGAAATGTCTTTAAGAAGAAACTGACCGCCTTTGAGCACAGGAAAGCCAATTATTTTTTTAGAATTATTACACCCGCAAATTAGTCCGGCAAGAGTTCCGCCTGTTCCGCATGGCGCACAGAGATAATCGAAATGAATATCAATTGATTTTACAATTTCCGAACAGCCTTTCACAGCAAGTGCGTTTGAGCCGCCTTCAGGAATCAGATAAAAATTACCAAACGATTTTTTTAATGCATCATTAATTTCATCAGTATCTTTTTTTCGATAAGATTTTCTGTCAAGATAATGAATCATCATTCCATTATCAGAAGCAGATTGCAGAGTTGAATTTAGCGGGAAATGTTCTTCGCCTCGAATAATTCCGATAGTTTTAAACCCAAATAATTTTCCTGCAACTGCAAGTGCATGAATATGATTTGAATAAGCCCCCCCAAAAGAAAGTAAAGTTTCGTAACCATTTTCCTTTGCGAAGAGCAAATTGTATTTCAGCTTGTACCACTTGTTGCCGGAAATTTCAGGGTGGGTTAAATCTAATCGCTTTAGTAAAACAGTTACATTTTCGTTTTTGACTCCGGGTAGAATAATTTTTTGCAAGGGAGTATCCGGGTTAGTCAAAAGTATATCCATCAACATTAATAAATCAATTGAATGCTATGAAAGAAATATCAATCAATGAGTTTAAAACGCAGTCTCATCACTCCATTTTCAAATGAAGTGGAAATTATTTTGAATTTACCAATTTCTCCTGTTGAGGCTACGTGTTTTCCACTGCAGGGACAGGAATCGTAATCACCAATTTTTATAATGCGGATTACTTCGCCGGCTGTTTCGGGCAGTCTTTCAAGATTAAAAAAAGATTTAACACTTTCTCTGCGTACAAACTCTTCGGTTACCAAAGCATTGGAGCTGATTACTGAATTGACACGCGATTCTATCTCAAGAATTTCATCAGCAGTTAAATTTCTGTTAAAGTGATAATCACATTTCGATTTTTTCTTTTCAATATGATTACTGAAAGAACGTTCGCACTTAAACATTCTAACCATAGTCTGATTTAGAATGTGCTCGGCTGAATGCATTCTCGGATCATAATCCTTATTAGAAATTATTTCATCCATAAAAAAGATTTTCTATAATTTTTCAAGTTTTACTTTGTCTGCTTTTTTTAATTTGCTTACAACCAAATCATAAGAGTGCTTAATTAGCTCTTCGATAAACTCACGGTTTAATGAACCATCAAGCACGATTGTATTCCAGTGCGTCTTATTCATATGATAACCAGGTTGAATACAATCATACTGCTCGCGAAGTTCAACGGCTTTTTCCGGGTCACATTTTAAATTTATTTGCAATGGTATAGTCTCAAGCGAAGCGAGTATAAATATTTTTCCAATCACTTTAAAAGTCAAAGTCTCTTCATCGAATGGATAATCTTCCACTACTCCTTTTAATTTTAAACAAAAGTTACGGATTAACTCAATGTCCATTTTTTATAAGAAACGATTATTTAATTATTCTTCAGCATTCAGTTTTTCAAGCATCTGTTTTGAATTATTGTTTTCAGGGTCAAGCTCAAGTGCCTTTTCATAATACTCAATTGCCATATCCTTATCGCCTGCAGCAGAATAAGCTTCGGCAAGGCTGTCATAAGCGTTTGATGACTCAGGATATGCTTCAGCATTTAGTTTGAAAATAGTAATTGCCTCATTCGGCATTCCTGATTTAAGCAGTTCATATCCCAGAGTGTTTAATTCGCTTTCATCAAAATTATATTCGTTAGAAAAATTTTCTTTCAGATAGTAATATTTTTTTACAGCGTTGTCAATTCCGTTTTCAAATAAAGTAATAAGCAAAGTATCACCAAGAGCAAGTTTTGGCTCTGAAACGCTTAAAAGTTCAACATCAAAGATCAAAGTTGCTTTTGGAGGAATTAATCCGCGTCCGGTTTCACCATAACCAAGTTGATATGGAATTATCAATGTGTATTTGTCGCCGACATTCATCAGTGCAATACCTTCATCCCAGCCTTTGATTACTCTGCCGGTACCAAGTATAAATTTAATCGGCTCGCCTCTTCCAATTGACGAATCAAAAATATTTCCGTCTAAAAATTTTCCTGTGTAGTGAACAGCAACTTCTTTCCCAACTTCGGCAGGAATACCATCACCCTTTTGATGAATAACGTATTTTAATCCACTGGTAGTTGATAGTGTATCCTGTGCGCTGTTTGCTTGATTAAAAAACAGAACTAATAAAAACGAGATTACTAATTTCATTAAATACCATCCTTAGTTTATTTATTTTCGTTTTAAAGATAAATCATTTTTATAAATTTTAATATTCATAAGTTATACTCAAAAGTGACCGAATTAAAAATATTCATATTAACAGGTGAATGGGCAGATACACGCGGACAAAATGTGCTTCGTTTTGTTGGTAAATCTCCAGAGGAAAAATTACCCATCGAAATTGTAATTACAAACAACAAGCCTGTATTCTTTGTGGAAAGATCAAGTGAGCTGCCTTTTACAAATTTATCGTTTAATAGAAAACAGTTGGGTTTCAAAACATTTTCCGGACAATTGGTTGACGCACTTTATTTTAACTCTCAAAATGAACTAAAGCAATTTTCAGAAAAGTGTGACGAGCAAAATATTTTAACCTATGAATCCGATGTTGATCCTGTAAAAAGATATTTAATGGAAAAACTTGTCAACGCTCAAATTAAAGTCAGCGGAGAGCCGCAAGTCAAAGATGATGTTATTAAGTTTATCAATCCCAAAGTTGAACCTTGCGAAGTTAATCCCGATTTCACGATCTGCTCGCTCGATATTGAAACAGGAATGAAAAATAATCTTCTTTATTCAAT
>DAOLIQ010000003.1:68162-84147 GCA_035328465.1 Ignavibacteriaceae bacterium
AAAAGAAAGGCTGGGGGATATTTTGCTTCAGTCACCGGAAGAATTATTATTGATGGACCTCCAACCTTGCGTGCTTCGTTTTTCAATTTTGAAGATTACAAACTCGAAACCGTTGCGCAGGAAATTTTAAAAGAAGGGAAAACTATTACGCCTGATCAAAATAAAGTTGCTGAAATTGAAAGGCTATTCTTAGAAGACAAACTAACACTTGCAGAATACAACCTGAACGACTGCATGCTTGTTACAAATATTTTTCAAAAAACAGGATTGATTGAGCTAAGCATTAAGCGCGCACAGCTTTCCGGGCTGTTAATGGATCAATTGGGAATGATGACTCAGGCATTCGATCATTTTTATCTGCCGCGTTTGCATCGTGCAGGATATGTTGCACCGAATGTGAAAGATTTGCAAACATCAGATCACGCTGCCGGAGGTTATGTGCTTGACCCCACCCCGGGAATTTATGAAAATGTAGTAGTGCTTGATTTTAAAAGCTTGTACCCTTCAATAATTCTTACTTTCAAAATTGATCCGCTTAGCAGATTGCTTTCTGATATCAATACTATCGAAACTCCAAACAGAATTAAATTTTCTTCAGCAAAGTATTTGCTCCCCCAATTTATAGAGCAGCTAATGAAGCAGAGAACTTTTGCGAAGAAAAAAAATGATAAACAGCTTTCGCAGGCAATTAAAATATTGATGAACAGTTTTTACGGTGTGATGGGTTCTTACGGCTGCCGCTTCTACCACCCCGATTTACCAACTGCAATTACCGGAACGGGGCAGTATCTCTTGCTCCAGAGTAAAAATTTTCTTGAACAAAATGAATACAAAGTGGTCTATGGTGATACGGATTCTTTGTTTGTCAAACTAAAAAACAACGAAGGTGATGATGGAGAAGCAAACGGAAAAAAGATTACAACTCTTCTTAACAAATTCTGGAAACAAAAACTAAAGGACGAATTTAATGTTGAATCCCATCTTGAAATAGAATATGAAAAATTTTATAAAAAATTTATTATCACTCCTGCAAGAGGCAGTGAAGCCGGCGCAAAAAAAAGATATGCCGGACTAATTGAGAAAAATGGCAATCAGCAGGTTGATTTTGTCGGCTTAGAATCTGTGCGTTCGGATTGGACACGACTTGCAAAGGATTTTCAACTTGAACTTTACAATCGTGTTTTCAATAATATTGAAATTGAAAATTGGCTTCGAGAAATTGTTCAGAAAGTTTACGAAGGCGAGTACGATACAAAGCTTGTTTACAGAAAGCGTTTGAGAAAGGATATTGTAGATTACACAAAAAACATTCCGCAGCATGTACGAGCCGCACGCCAGATTAATCAAAGCAGCGGAACAGTTTATTACGTTATTACCAAAAGAGGTCCGGTACCGATAGAACTAAAGCACACCGATATTGATTATCAGCACTACATCGAAAAACAAATAAAGCCGATCGCTGATTCAATTCTCTCGTTACTCGGTAAATCATTTGATAATATTGTGCAGTCGGGGCAGCTTAGTTTCTTTTGATAAAATGGAAAGTCCCGCTTTGTTGGCGGGACTTTTTTTTGAAGGAGAATAGAAGATTATCCGACTGTTATTGTGAAAACAGCAGATAATACTCCAACAATCTGATCGTGTAACATAAAATACGCACGGTATTCTCTTCTTTCAGGTCCGTCAGTCAGATTTGGACGTGTATCAAGGTAGGGGGCTTCTGTATCAAAAGCTAAAAAAGAAAATGATGTTTCAGTTCCTCTTTTGCTTTCAATTTTAATTCCGTCAAAAATAAGTTTCTTAAAAAATATTTCAACGAAATTTTCACCAGTCACTCTTAATCTTAATACGGGGGAGGCAGTATTAATATCTATAACTGTCTCATCCAATTCAATTTGAAGAGTTTCACCAAGTGCAAGCGTGTAATTAGAATTTGCCTTCATACTTTGCACTTGCTTACGAATCCCGTTCTGCCCGGATTCCATCGCCTTTCTTTTTATACGTGCATCTTGAGCTGCATTCTTAAAAGCAACCCCTGCCGCAACCTGAGCAGCATAAGCGGTTTTATATGCAGTTATTAACGCAGTGCCAGCAGCAATCTCCGGTGCACTTAAACCAAGCGAAGCCCCGATGGTAGGGTAATTTAATTCGTAATTGTTAATCCATTCATTAAATGAAGGGATATCATCGGGGATATAATCCTTTTTAGCCATGACGGCCTCCTTTTAAATAAGTTGTTAATAAATTTATTTATTCCCACAGCCTGAGGAAGAATATAACCAGAACCTCAAACTGCAAACGCAATTTATAAAAATATTAAATATTAATGCAAATAATATTTTACCCCACATAAAATTTTAATAAATACTTTTTAATCGGATAAAATATTGAAACAATAAAAAGTTGGTTTAATTAATAGATGCCTACCTGCTTATTCCCGATTAATTATTTACTTATAATATAGAAACCTCTGAAAAATTGAAATCGAGTAGTCATGCTGAATTCATTTCAGCATCTTTAATGAGATTTTGAAATAAATTCAAAATGACATCCGCTTATAATAATAATTTTTCAGAGGTTTCAATATAGAAGATAGGGTTTAAAAAACAGCGACTGATTGAGTTGCCATCAGTACTGATTGAGGCACCGTCAGTACTGATAGAGGTATGATCAGTACTGATTGAGAAGTCTTCAGTACTGATCGAAGTATTATCAACACTGATGGAGGTATTTTCAGTACTGATTGAGCTTCCACCAGTACTGATAGAGGCACGCTCAGTACTGATAGAGGCATGTTCAGTACTGATAGAGACACCACCAGTACTGATAGCGACATGATCAGTACTGATTAAGATCGCATCAGTACCGATGACGTGTCTGTCGACGCAAAATGGCTGACAAACTGTGCGAATTTTAGCGATTTTCGTGGTTTTGGGTAATTTTTAGGGGGAATAGTTGCGGAGTGGGAAGGAAAAAAATTAAAGATTAATATGAGGAAAAAAGTTGTTTAAGACACACAAGAAAAATTTCAAATCAAAGTTCTTATAAAAATACAAAATTGCAAATAAATTATATTTAAGAGACTTCTGAAAAATTCAATGTGTCATTCCTGTGCAAACAGGAATCCATTGATTATTAAGCAGATTCCCGCTTTCGCGAGAATGACAGACAGTTAGAAACCTATTTTTCAGAAGTCTCTAACCCTTAATTAAACTTAGTAGGAAGATTGCATAAGATTATTTATAGGCATAAATTATTATCAAAAAACTATTAAATTTATAAGGAGATTTAAAAATGAGTAATTCAAAATATTTACAATTGATTATTTTTTTTACATGTAGTGTCAATTTAATTTCCCAACCGTTAGAAGCAAATAAATTTTTGATAGGAACTTGGGTCAATCCAAATATCACAGGAAATAATGAAGTTGGTGACATAAGAGCATTCAGGTTGGCAAGTAATGCTTATATAAATCTTCTAACTTATCCCTACTATTATGATACTTTTCTTTGGAACCAAGTCGGTATCACATGGGCACTCAATATAGCAAATAGTACAAATTTAGATTATGCTATTTTTGACTCACGTCATTGGATTCAGTCAATATGGTATGAAGCCACGCCAACGGAAACTTTTGATCCGCAAATTGCCCAACAAGTGACGGACTATTACACTTCCTTGGAACAAAACTTAAGAAATGCATTATTTGGGTATTATATTAAAGACGAACCTTCTCCCTCATTATTAATCCATCGCATCTATCGGTAGTACAACAATGGATAAGTCATATAAAAAATAACGATCCAACCAAATATGCATTAATTAATATGTTGCCAAGTTATGCAATATATTCAAATAATGATCCGGATTTTCAAACTATGGAAGCTTATGAAGACTATTTAGATGAATATCTCAGCAATGATGATTTTAGACCGAGTATAGTATCCTATGATAATTACTTGCATGCTCAAATTACTAATCCACCAGCTAAATATTTTTATAATATCAATATTATTAAAGAAAAAGCGCAGGAAAGAATTTGTTGGGGGATCGTTGATATAAAAGCCACAGGAAATCCTAGTTTTAATCCGGATGAAAGTTATATAAGATTTAGTGTCAATAGTCATCTCGCTTATGGATTTAAAGGAATAATCTACTATTCTTATGAAGATCCATTTGTGATTGCCATGGTTCAAAATGGAGTCCCCACATATAAATACTATTGGGCGCAAAATTTGAATAAATATATAAAAAACGTAGTTGGTCCTGCTATTATGAAAACTCGATATCTAGGAGCAGTACATAAATCAGATTTCAATGATGAGAATGGTAATATTATAGAGAGCTTATTAGAGCCAAATCAATATATAGATTCTGATAATACCCCAGTTGTATCTGATCTATCTGATCCCAAAAGTTTAGCTGGTATTTTTTATGATTACATATTAAATCTTTCTTATTTATATATTGTTAATAAAGGGTACGGTGATAATCACGGAAGTATTTCAACAAACATTTTTCTAAGAGGTGATAAGAGAAATAAAGTGTTTAGTACATCCACCATCGGACCCGACTGGGGTTACTATCCAATACCTATATCGTTCGATGGTACAAAATCATACTTTAATGTTAGTCTTTTAGCACCAGGGGCAGGCAAATTATTTAAGATAATTGACTACGGTTATGGAGCCTGGAATGATAAATATGTTGGTAATTATGGAGATGCTACAAATCATCCAGTACCTGAAGATTACGATGGCGATGGAAAAACTGATTTGTCAGTAAAAGCAGATAATGGCTATTGGAAAATTGATTATGCGAATAATGGTTTTGGTAGTTGGGACGTTTCACTCCCACAATATGGTGCTTCAGATGCTCACCCTGTACCTGAAGATTATGACGGAGATGGTAAAGCGGATCTATCTGTAAAAACTGATGCGGGTAGTTGGTATATCAATTATGCGTATAATGGTTTTACAAATGGTTGGGATGTGATTTTTTCTGGATATGGAGATGCTACAAATCAACCAGTACCTGAAGATTACGATGGCGATGGAAAAACTGATTTGTCAGTAAAAGCAGATAATGGCTATTGGAAAATTGATTATGCGAATAATGGTTTTGGTAGTTGGGACGTTTCACTCCCACAATATGGTGCTTCAGATGCTCACCCTGTACCTGAAGATTATGACGGAGATGGTAAAGCGGATCTATCTGTAAAAACTGATGCGGGTAGTTGGTATATCAATTATGCGTATAATGGTTTTACAAATGGTTGGGATGTGATTTTTCCTGGGTATGGAGATGCTACAAATCATCCAGTACCTGAAGATTACGATGGCGATGGAAAGGCTGACTTTAGCATTAAATCCGACGGCCAAAATTGGAAAATTGATTTTTCAAAAAATGGATATGGGATTTGGGATGAAATTAATTGCTTATACGGTGATCAAACTGCGATTCCAGTACCGGCAGATTATAACGGGGATGGTAAAGCGGATCTATCTGTAAAAACCGATTGGTCAGATTGGTATATAGATTATGCTGGGTACGAAAAAAATTATAAAGATTTGCCTATGAATAGCGAATCCATGTACAGGAACACTAGTAGAATTCAGGTAGATAATGAAAATAATTTTCCAGAGATTCAAGTTAGTACCTATCCAAATCCTTTCAATTCTGAAACCACAATAAATTATATCACACCAAATGCAGATTTTGTAATACTCGATATATTTGATATTCTTGGTAAAAAAGTTGAATCTTTAGTCAATGAATTTCAAATGAAAGGATTACATAGAATTACAGTTAATTTCAGTAAACTTTCAAGCGGTATTTATTTTTATGCATTAAGTTATAATAAAAAACATTATCAAGGTAAAATGATACATCTTAAATAATATCACATTAATTATACTTCAAATAAAGATTATTAATTGAAATATAAAATAGCTGTCAATATCGTTTATAACGCTGCTATCGTTTTAGCTGCTTTTTTCTTATTCGAAGGCGGGGCGAGAATATTTTTCCCCGATATAAAAATTCCCGGGACACAACAATCTTTGCTAAAAGATGGTGTGTATTATGATTCCCAGGGATTAAAACCATATTCATCCGGATTGAGTTCCGATGTGTTAAAACAAGTAGATGACTCCGGGTTTTGGAAATATTCATCCGGTAGAAAATCAAAAAATAAAATTTTATTGCTTGGGGATTCCGTTACGATGGGGGTTGGGGTAGAAAATGATTCGACCTTTGCGGGCATACTTAATAATTCCTCTGATAGCCTCACAATTCTTAACCCTGCTTTAATTGGGTATTCTAGTCACGACTATAAAAATATTATAGAAAAGCTAATTGCAGATAAGAAAAATGTATTAGGGATAAAATACATTTTCATCTTCTGGTGTATGAATGATGTCTACTCCAACCTTCCGGTTTCTGATTCGCCTGAAATTGTAAATGATTCTTTTATAAACAAGGTTATTATTTTCTTGCGAAATAATTCTCATTTATATCATCTGCTTAAGAGCATTATCTCTGATCGACCAAAAGCTTATTATCTGTATGATAAAAGTTTTTATAGAACTCAGAATACTCATTTTAGGCAATCATTTAATGACTTGATAGAGATTAGTCATATCGCTGAAGATTACCACTTAGTTGTTGAATTATTTTTCCTGCCGTATGAATACCAATTGCGGGATAGTAGTTATGAGCAAAGAAATTTCCCGCAAAAGTTATTATCAGAAAACTTAAAGGACACCAAAATAAAAGTACGAGATTGTTCTTCTGCTTTCAATATTGACGATGTCGACGAATACTATCTATATGGTGATGGGATCCATTTATCTTATAAAGGTCACAAAGCTATGGCAGAATATATTGAAGCAATAAGAAAAAGGATTCAATAATTAGGTTTTTTGTTACCATATATGTTTTAAAATAAAAAAAGCGGCGCATAATAACGCCGCTTATTAAAAGATCAATAAGAATTAAAGTGCGATAGCAACACCGGCATTAATGCCGATATAACTTGATGTTGAACCGGTAGTAGAAATTGCATCATACCCTGCATTAACGTCAAGATTCATTTTGTCACTCAACTGATATAGAAAGCCTAATCCTGCGCCAAATCCAAAGAAAGAATCAGATGCAGAAACAGTTCCACCACCAACAGTAATTCCGCCGACTGTATAGGAAGGAACATCAACCTCGCTGGAAACAAAATGCATCCCGAGTTGAGCAAATCCATAAGGCATAAACTTACCGCCGCCGCCAAACATATATCTTGCACCAACAAGAACAGGAATTGAACTGAAAGTAGCTCCATCTAATGCATCTTTGCCGCTCCAGGTGAGATAACCAGCACTGCCGGTGACAGCGAGATTTGGATTAACCATATACATATAAGTAACAGTTCCGCCAAACCCTAAATCATATCCATCACCAAAATCACCCATTGGAAGAGCGAGTGTGCCCTGAATACCAACTTTACTTTGTGCATTTATGCTTAAGCTAAATGCAAGAACGAAAAGAACAAGAACAGTCAACAAGTTTTTCATTTTTTACTCCTTTGATTATTAATGATTGATTACAATTATTTTTCCCTCTCAGGAAAAACAAAACCTAATATTGATGCTTTACTAAGAACAAATTCAAATTTAATGTGCTGACTTAACTGAGATGCTGTTTCTTTGTCGCTTGCTGTAATAATATTATACCCTTCGCGGTTAAGTATCTCTCTCAGCTTCCGAAGCTCTTTGGTATCGTCGTCCATTACGAGTATTGAATTTTTCATATCGTTTTTTAACGAGCTATTACCAAACAGAATGCCAAAGAACAATCCACTATTTCACACTGTAAATTCAAAAAATAATGAGCAAAACTTAACATTTCTGGCAAATTGAAGCAAGTTATTGTCGGAAATAAACGACAAAAAATCTAAGCATCTATCCCAAGCTGAGTAAGCAGTTTGTAAAAATGAGTACGATTGATGCCTAATAGTTGAGCAGCCTCTGCTTTGGTCTTTGTACGGCGAAGGGTCCGCAGAATAAACATCTTTCTGAACTCTGTCTCCGCATCTAATAAAGTTTTCCCATCTTCGATTCGTTCGTCAGAATCAGATTTTTCAATTAACTCAGAGGGAAGATCAGCCGGCTCAATTACCTCTCCCTTGGCAAGAACGACGCAGCGTAAGATTACATTTTCAAGTTCGCGGATATTCCCAGGCCAGTTATATTCCTCAAGAATTTGCAGTGCTTCTTCCGAAATTGAAAAAACTTTTCCTTCTGAAGCATGTTTTTTTAGAAAAAAGTTTGATAGTTCGAAAATATCTTCCCTCCTTTCGCGAAGAGGCGGGAGTGTAAGTTCAATTACTTTTAATCTGTAATAAAGATCTTCTCTGAATAGACCTTTAGAAATCATTTCGGAAATATTTTTATTTGTGGCGCAGAGAATTCGCACATCAATTTTTTTTATTTGAACCGCACCCAATCTTTCAAGTTCTTTAGTTTGAATTACGCGTAAAAGTTTTGCCTGAAGATTCACGCTCATCTCACCAATCTCATCAAAGAAGATAGTGCCGCCGTCAGCGATTTCTAATTTGCCGGGTTTAGATTTTGTTGCGCCGGTAAAAGCTCCGCTTTCGTAGCCAAACAATTCAGACTCAAGCAAGTCTGCTGGAATTGAACTGCAATCAATAGTGACAAATGGTTTATTTTTTCTTCGGCTGTTTTCATGAATCGCACGCGCAAGCAAATCTTTCCCGGTTCCATTTTCGCCAAGAATAATGACGGAGGCATCGGTGGGGGAAATCTTTGCAGCAACTTTTAGAAGTTCAAATAATTTTTTATTTGAACCAATTATTTTTTCACATTTAAATTCTTTTCTGAGTTCTTCAAAATTTTGCACGGCATCGGTTAAAAGTTTCTTTTCCAATGAAGAAATTTCCATTGAGACTTGCAGCCCTCTTATAATTTGCCTGGCAAATGACAACAGATAAAGTAAATCTGAATGTGTGAAAGGATTTTCTTTATTCCTTCTATCGAGATAAACAGCGCCCAAAGTTTTTGAACCGGCGATTAATGGCACGCAAAGGACGGCAGAAATTCCAAGTTTTATCACACTTGATTTTCCCGCAAGCTCATCATCTTCGGATGTCTTATCTATTCTTACGGGCGAAGAAATTTGTAATGTATTCTTCACAACAGTTGAACTGAGATTTAACGCTTCAGGATTTTCTTGCGGGTTCATATTTTTTGCAAACACTGATACAATGCCGCCAAAATCATCAGTCAAAATTGTAAACCCAGAATCAGCCTTTAATTCTTTTACAACTGTTTCAATTGCTGATTCCATTAACGCTTTCATTTCTAATTCGGAAGAAAAAACAATGCCTGTGGAATAAAGTACCTGAAGTTTTCGGTTTTCTTCTTTCAGGTTTTCGAGATGTCTTAGAATTTTTTCGTTTTGATCGAGAAAGGAATTTAGTTCGTTCGTAAAAAATTGATTGGATTCAAGAATCAATTTAAATAGCTTATCAATTTTTGAGCTGATTTCGGTTGACTCTGCTGTTGTTTTTATCTTCTCAGAAATTTCGAGAAAAGCAGTTGATATCTTGCCAAAGTTTTCGGTTTGTCTTTGTTGGAATTTTTGTTTTAGGTCAGAATTACTAATCATTCGGCTTTGTACATTAGATTAATTATTACAGTTGAAAAATTACTAAAGTCTGCGCCTTAATTAAAGAATGAAGTAGTATTTTCAATAATTTTTTTCAGCTAAGATTCCCCGAAAAATGCTAAGTTTACATTTCAATAAAATTAGATGACATGAAATATTTACGAAAACTTTACGATTGGGTGCTTCACTGGGCGGAAACTCCTTACGGCGTAATTGCACTTTTTATATTAGCTTTTGCTGAGTCTTCATTCTTCCCAATCCCTCCGGATGCACTGCTGATAGCACTTGTGCTTGGTGCAAGAAGCAAAGCATTTAAATTTGCATCCACCTGTACGATCGCTTCAGTAACTGGCGCGCTTGCCGGTTATGCAATTGGACATTTTCTGTGGTGGACATCTCCGAGTGAATTTTCAGGTATCGCAAATTTCTTTTTCAACAATGTTCCTTCTTTTACACAGCAGTCTTTTTTTGAAATACAAAAGATGTATTCGCAATATGATTTCTGGATTGTATTCACGGCAGGTTTTACGCCCATCCCTTATAAATTAATTACAATTTCTTCCGGTGCATTTAATATTAACTTGCCAATGTTTGTGATTGCTTCCGTCATAAGCAGAGGTGCAAGATTTTTTCTAGTATCATTTTTAATTTGGAAATTTGGTCCGCAGATTAAAACATTTATTGACAAATATTTTAACTTGCTTGCGATTGCTTTTACAATATTGTTAATAGGCGGCTTTGTTGTGATAGATTATTTTTTATAGAATTGTTATAATAATTTTTTTTTATAGAATGGAGAAAAAATGATTACCGTTTACATTTCAAAAATTGCAGCTTTCATCTTTGTACTTACCTTTTCGATATATTCACAGACAGAAAATCCTTTTGTATCCTTAGCTAATTTCGATCCACAAAGAGATCCTTCAGCAGATTTGAAATCTGCTGTAAATTATGCCGAAGCAAATAACAAAAGAATAATTCTTGATATTGGCGGTGAGTGGTGCATTTGGTGCCATCGGTTGGATGCATTTATAAAGAGTCATGACAAAATAAAAAATTTAATCGAGCAGAATTTCGTTTGGGTAAAAATTAATTACAGCAAAGAAAATAAAAATGAAAAATTCCTTTCAGCATATCCCGAAATTCCCGGCTTCCCGCATTTATTTGTACTTGAAAAGGACGGCTCGTTTTTGCAGTCACAAGATACCGGGGTTTTAGAGCAGGATAAAGATTACAGCGAAGAAAAAATTCTTACGTTCCTGAACAAGTGGCTGCCAGAGAGAGAAAAATAGTTTTCGAGTAATACGAAAATGAATTTTGTACCAGCATACTCAAAGCTAATTTCTTCAAGCGAGTTTGAAAATCGTATTTCTGCTGCGGATGCAATCCTAAAAAACTGCACAAGCTGCCCGCGCAATTGTTATGTTGATAGAACTAATGGCGAATTGGGGACCTGCCAAAGCGGCGATCAACCGATTGTTTCATCCTACACCCCTCATTTCGGTGAAGAACCTGTTTTATCCGGGACAAAGGGAGCGGGAAATATTTTCTTTGGCAACTGCAATTTACGATGCGATTATTGTCAAAACTTTGTAATTAGCCAAAACCCAAATGCCGAAAGTAAAAATCAAATATCTGTCCAACGGCTTGCTGAGATAATGATTGAGCTGCAAAATAAAAGTTGTCACAACATTGGTTTGGTTTCTCCGACTCACTTTGCTGTACCGATATTAAAAGCTATTTATCTGGCTGTGAAACAAGGGTTGAACCTGCCTATCATTTATAATACAAATGGATACGATTCTGTTGAAGTATTAAAATTATACAAGGATGTGGTCGATATTTATCTTCCCGACTTCAAGTACGGCACAGATGAAAACGGAAGACGATATTCTAAAGCTCCGGATTATTTTGAAAAAACAAAAACAGCAATTGCTGAAATGTATAATCAAGTTGGCAGTGAATTGATTTACAAGGATGGTGTAGCTGTACGCGGATTAATAATTCGTCATCTCGTTCTTCCGAATGGTTTAGCAGAATCTGAAAAAGTATTTAAGTTTATTAGTTCGCTTGATTCGAAAATCCATGTTTCATTAATGTCTCAATACTTTCCTGTAAACCGTGCTTCAAAAAATATTTTGTTAAGTAGATCAATCAGTCAGACCGAATACTATCGTGCAGTTGAGCTGCTGAATAAATATGGTTTAGAGAATGGCTGGATGCAGGAAATAGAAAGTAATGATTTCTATCGCCCATTTTTTGATGAAGATAGAATAGATCCTTTCAAGAACGAAATTTTAATTAAGCAATAAAATTTTCACCAGTTAAACCACTGCAGCACTTTTATCAGTATAATTTATTGAAACAATGTTAGAAATAATTTTAGTTACACTCGGAATCATTCTAACAATCACCGGAATTATTGGCTGCATTGTTCCCGGATTGCCTGGTCCGCCGCTTAATTTTATCGCATTAATTTTTGTAAAATTAACTTACCCTGATTCACTAAGCTGGTTATTGATTTTAGTCTTTGCTGTTCTTACTATTGCTGTAACATTTTTTGATTATGTTGTTCCAACCTACGGCGCAAAATATTTTGGAGTTTCTAAATCCGGTATTTGGGGTTCTGTAATTGGAATGATCGCCGGTATATTTTTCTTTCCGCCGTTTGGAATTTTTATCGGAGTAATTACTGGCGCTGCTTTGGGTGAATTAATTGGCGGTAAAAGTCATTGGCAGGCAATGAAAGCAGGCACGGCAACTTTCTTTCTAAATCTTTTTATGATGGCACTAAAATTAATTCTTTCAATAATAATGTCTTTAGTCTTTTTCTTTGTTATAGCTGATCCATTTTTTAAGTTTAGTTGAAACGAATTTAAAACAATGCAGCAGTGCAAATAATTTAATAATCGAAGTCAAAAACATGAACAACATATTAATAACTCTTTCGCTGATTCTAATTTTAAATAACGCGATACATAGTCAGGATGATTTCTATTCATTGCAGAATCTGATTAAAAAAGAGAACCTTCTCAACACTGTCACTTTGCTTACTTCAAACGAATTTGACGGCAGATTAGCCGGAAGCGAAGGATACAATCGTGCATCTGAATTTATGGCTGGTGAATTTTCTAAACTTGGGTTAAAACCTTTAGGAAGTGATTCATATTTTCAGCACTTAACTGTTGAGTATAATAAAATAGATACTCCTGTTGTATTCAATTTGTGGCAGGATGGGGTTGTTAAACAATATGAACTCGGAAAGGATTTTATTTTCAGGGGATTCTCCGGTTCTGGCAATCTTAAATCAAAAGTAGTTTTTTGCGGATACGGCATTTCGGATAGTAATTCGGGATATGATGATTACAAAGATGTAAATGTTAAAGGGAAAATCGTTATCGTTTTCAAACAAAGTCCTCACTGGACAATTGACAATAAAGGCTGGAGTAAAACTCTCCCGAGAGAAAAATCAATTGTGGCTGCTAATCACGGTGCAAAAGGAATCTTGTTTGTCTCACTTCCTAATGACGATAAACCCCAGCCTTTGATTGGAAGTATTCTTCATGGGGAAGGTGAACAGCTATTAGATTTTCCACAGCTTCAAATCAGTATTGAAACTGCTGATGAGCTGCTGGCTGGAACTGGTTACGCACTTCATGAAGTTCAAAGTAAAATTGATTCGCTCCAAAAACCTTTTTCGTTCAATCTGCATTCAAAAGTACAGGTGGAGGTAACTGCTCACTATAATAAATCTGCACGTACCCAAAACGTAGTCGGAATGATAGAAGGTACAGATTCATTACTTAGAAATGAATTTATTGTGATTGGCGGGCATTTAGACCACGTTGGCTCGCAGGGTAATTTGGTTTTATTCCCGGGCGCGAATGATAATGCTTCGGGTTCTGCAGGAGTTTTGGAAATCGCCCGTGCATTTGTTAATGGGAAAATCAAAACAAAGCGCTCCGTTATTTTTGTTTTGTTTGCGAGTGAGGAACAAGGATTATTCGGCTCAAAATTTTTTGTAGATAATCCGCCGTTTCCATTAAAAAATATTACCGCAATGTTGAATCTTGACTGCGTTGGCTACGGCGACAGCATTCAAGTCGGTAATGGAAAAAGCTCCCCCAACCTTTGGCAGATTGCCCGCGGATTAGACAAAGATTTTACGAAGATGATGATTGAAAACACCTGGAACGGCGGGGGTGCCGATGCTGCTCCGTTCCACGAAAAGGGAATTCCCGCTTTATACTTTGTCACCAAGAACAGTTATGCTCATTTGCATTTACCAACTGATAAGGTTGAAACTTTAAATGGCGATCTTTATGAACGAACAGTTAACCTTGCTTTTCTGACAGCGGTTAAAATTGCAAATGGATATTATAAAAAGGAGACTGTTCTGCCGTAACTCTATTCACGTATTAAATTAATGCTTCCTTCTTCGGGAAGTTTGATATAATAAGTTTTTCCGATTTTATTTGATAGAAAAATATCCCTGAGCCATGGGTTGTAATACTTAAGTGTTTTATAATTAATGTTTTGTTTAAAAGCAAAATCAGCTAAATCAGAGATAAGAGTATCAACAGTAATAGTTTTATATTTTAGCGGCTTATAAATTTCCGAATCTTTTAAATCGTAACCATAATCAGCAGGTGATTTAAGAATTTCTTTAATCGCTACGATTCTGGCAATGTATCTTGAAGTTTCTTCGCCAAGCACAAGATTAAAGTAGTTGTTTGTCTTCTGCCGCCCCCTTTGTTTTTCAACACCATTAATTCCCATATTATAAGATGCAGCAGCCATTGTCCAACTCCCGAATTTTAAATACGCATCTTTTAAGTAAGCACACGCAGCCTCGGTTGATTTTTCAACGTTGTATCTTTCATCAACTTCCTCGTTTATTTCTAGCCCGTATTTTTCCCCTGTCTCTTCTATGAATTGCCAGAAGCCTTTAGCTCCTGCAGGCGAGACAGCATTATCAAGATTGCTTTCTGCAACACATAAATACTTAAAGTCGTCAGGAATTCCATTTCTTTTTAATATGGGTTCGATGATTGGAAACCACCTGCCGGCTCGCTTAATTGACATTATTGTTGCGGAGTGCAGGTAGGTGTTTACAATCAGCTCGCGCTCTATTCGTTCTTTAACTTCAAAATTATCAAGCGGAATTTTCTCCCCGGCAAAATCAAGATCTGCAGGGACTTCGGGCGATACGATTCGATACTTTTGCGGAAATTCTTCAATGTTTTTTACAACATTTCCATCCGTGAAAAAAAATGAGAGAAATAAAAATAGAATAAACAGTGTTGCAACAATACCCGAGACGAAATACAAATATTTCGAAGCCGGCTTAAAAAATTGGTTTAATCTCATAGCATCATTTCCTTTCGATTATCTGTTTGCTTATTGTATAATGATAATTACATCCTCAATTTAATTTTTCAAGTTGGTTTTTCAATTAATTTCTTTTAAGATTTTTTAATATATAAAAAAATCATTCCCTATTTTTGGCTAACTATTAATCTAAATTGATGAAACGACAACCACGACTAAATTCTCAAAGCATAGCTTCCGCATCAAAGGGAACTAGATCTACCCTTATAGGAATTTTTGTAAGCATCGTGCTTGTTATTGTAAAAGGCACTGCCGGCGTTCTAGGAAATTCCTACGCATTAGTTGCCGACGCAATTGAATCAAGCTCTGATATTGTAACTTCACTGATTGTAATTATTGGATTAAAGATCGCAGCTAAGCCTGCAGATCAGGATCATCCGTACGGGCATGGCAAGGCAGAACCGCTTGCGGCTGTTGCAGTTGCTTCGGCACTTTTTGTTGCTGCAATAGTTATAGTAATTCAAAGCATTCACGAAATTATCACTCCCCACCATGCACCCGCTCCATTCACACTTATTGTTTTAGTTGCTGTTGTTATTGTTAAAGAATCTCTTTTCAGGTATGTGATAAAAGTCGGTGATAGCGTTGAGAGCATTGCAGTTAAGAATGATGCCTGGCACCACAGAAGCGATGCACTTACTTCTGCGGCGGCGTTCATCGGAATTTCAATTGCATTAATTGGCGGAGCAGGTTATGAAGAAGCTGATGACTATGCGGCGCTTTTTGCTTCGGGAATTATTTTATTTAATGCATACAGACTTTGGAAGCCGGCACTCCTGGAAATAATGGACACAGCACCATCAGCAGAAAAAATAATCAAAGTCCGTGAAGCCGCAGTTAAAGTTGATGGCGTTTTGTCATTAGACAAATGCTTTGTCCGCAAAATGGGATTTGAATATTATGTAGATATTCA
>DAOLIQ010000004.1:0-5426 GCA_035328465.1 Ignavibacteriaceae bacterium
TCAATGTAATGATACTGTTCGCCGTAAGGTCCGCCATAAAGACCGATGTCACTTCCTGTTCCGTCTTTGTCTAGAATTGTTGGATCACCTGCGTCTATGAGTGGTGAGAATTTTTGAAGATATAAATTGAAACTGTCTTGATTCACGAGCATTGGATTAAAATAAATGTTAGTGGTGTCAGGGCTAAAGTTGCTGAAGTTTAGATCATTTCCCCATAAATTATTGTATTGAAAGATCGGAGGTGTTGCCCTCGCTCCAATATTATATTTTAACCCCAACTGTGTATCCCCTATATGATTGTTTTTGATTATTGCATCATAATTTATTACGCCGGCAGTAAATATTCCTTTACCCCAGGGACCAATAACAACATTAATCTTTAGTGTGTCGGCGTATGATTGAATACCATAATCGCCGCTATTATCAAATGATATAAATAAATTATTTTTAACTTTAGAAATAATATCTAATATGCAATCCGTGTTTTAACTTATGATTAAAAAAAAGACGCACCGTAATTGATGCGTCTTTTGTTTTTATTATTTACAACCAATTAACTTTTTATGCCTGCAATATCTTCAAGCATTTTTGTAGTTAAGGATTTTGGTCTTTCAATCGGATAGCCGAGTGCTCTATCCCAAATTATGTTTGCACAAACGCCAAGCGCTCTGCCAACACCAAATAATACAGTATAGAAATCATATTCTTTAACGCCGTAGTACCATTGAATAACACCTGACTGCGCATCAACATTGGGCCACGGATCTTTTGCTTTTCCCTGTTCAAGCAATACAGGGGGAGTTACTTTGTAAATCAAATCAACATACTTAAACAATGGATCATCTTTCAAATGCTTCAGACAGAATTCGCGCTGAGCAATATAGCGGGGATCAGTTTTTCTTAATACTGCGTGTCCGTAACCGGGAACAACCTGTCCGCTTTTCAAAGTATCCCAAACGAATTGTCTCATCTCCGCTTCGGTAGGAACTTTGCCGCCCATCTTCTGATAAACATCTTGAATCCATCGTAGTACTTCCTGGTTTGCGAGTCCGTGAAGCGGTCCTGCTAATCCATTTATCATTGCGGAGATTGCATAATAAATATCGGACAAAGCGCTTGATACGAGATGACCAGTGTGAGCACTAACGTTTCCGCTTTCGTGATCGCTGTGCAGAATAAAATAAAGTCTTGAAACATCATCGTAAGGATTTTTAATTCCCATCATGTGAGCAAAGTTTGCACCGAAATCCATTTTGGGATCGGGAGCGATGATATCGCCGTTCTTGTATTTCCATCTGTAGATAAATGCGGCAATCTGCGGAATTTTTGCAAGCAGGTTTAGCGCATCTTCATAGGTGGGGTCCCAATAATCATTTTTCTTTAAGTGACCTTCGCCGTATTTCTGAGCAAACAGCGAATCTTTCTGCATTGATAAAATTGCAGTTGAAAACATAACCATCGGATGAGACTCCTTTGGCATAGCTTTAATAATATTGAAAACATAATCAGGAACATGTTGACGATTGTTGAATTCCTTTTTTATTTCTTTGATGTCCTCAAGAGTCGGGATATCACCAGTCAACAACATATAAAAAAATCCTTCGACCGAAGGCATTTCGCCACCTTCAGCTTTAGGAAGTTTTTCGAGAACTTCGGGAATGGTCAATCCACGGAATCTTATTCCTTCATTCGGATCGAGATAGGAAACGTCTGTGACAAGACACTTAACGTCTCTTGCCCCGCCGATTGCCTGCCCGATGTTTACTTCGCCGATTTTAACATTGCCGTACTCTTTTAATAATTTTTGGGTTCTTGGACGCCAGGCTTCAATTTTTTTAAATAATTTTTCTTTGATATTAGACATTTATACCTCCGAGGTTATTTTGTTTTTCATTTAATTGGATGGGTGACATTGTTGATTATCCCTAAATCTGAATAGGTTTTTAGAAGAGATCACATCGCTGCAACCTTTATTAAGATATGAATCATTACAGGACCTTGAAATCATTAGAAATCCCCTTCCAGAAATTTATTAGTCCAATTTTATTTTTAATAATTGCTTTATTAAAATATTTACACTACAAACTTAGCACCTTTTTTTGATTATAAAAAGGCAATCTTCCGTTCATCAATATTATTTTCCAATTACAACTCGAACTGAGTAAATTTGAATACAAAAAGACTAAAATTTTAATTGAAAGGAAAGATGATGCGTAAAATATTTTTTCTCTTATTCATTTTTATGATAGCTTTTCGGAGTTCTGCCCAGCAAACAAGCACAGAATTACTGAAAGGCATTGATATTAAATATGAAAAATTTGTCCTTGATAATGGGCTAACGCTTATTGTTCACGAAGATCACAAAGCACCGATTGTGGCAGTCAACATCTGGTATCACGTTGGTTCTAAAAATGAAAAGAAAGGTAAGACCGGTTTTGCTCATTTGTTCGAGCATTTAATGTTCAACGGAAGCGAGAATTACGACAATGATTACTTCCAGGAAATGGAAAAAATCGGGGCAACTGATCTTAATGGAACAACAAACGAAGACCGTACAAACTATTTTGAAAACGTTCCGACCTCAGCTATTGATATTGCGCTCTGGATGGAATCAGACAGGATGGGGCATCTAATCGGTGCAATTACCCAAGCTAAACTTGATGAACAAAGAGGCGTAGTTCAAAATGAAAAACGCCAGGGCGAGAATGAACCTTACGGCGGTGTGTGGGAATTAATTACCCGTGCAACTTATCCCGCAGGACATCCATATTCATGGTCAGTAATTGGTTCAATGGAAGATCTGAATGCTGCTTCGCTTGAAGATGTGCAGGAGTGGTTTAAAACTTCTTACGGCGCGGCAAATGCTGTTATTGTTGTTTCAGGTGATATTGATTCCAAAACTGCTTTGGAAAAAGTGACTAAATATTTTGGAGATATCCCCTCGGGTCCTCCAATTTCTAAACATGATGTTTGGATTGCAAAACGAACCGGCGAGCAAAGAGAAATTATGCAGGATCGTGTTCCACAATCAAGAATATTTAAAGTATGGAACGTACCCGAATGGGGAAGCAAAGAAGGAACTGATCTTGACTTGCTAACGGATATTCTTTCTTCTGGTAAAACTTCACGTCTTTTCAAGCGGTTGGTTTATGAAGAACAAATCGCAACAAATGTTTCTTCTTACGTTGACTTAAAAGAAATCGCCGGACAATTTTATATCGACGTAACTGCAAAGCCCGGTCAGGATTTAAAAAAGATTGAACAAATAATAGATGAAGAATTAAATAAAATTATTTCCGAAGGCCCGACTGAAAAAGAATTAGAAAGAGTAAAGACACAGTACTTCTCAAGATTTATCCGCGGCAGTGAACGCATTGGTGGCTTTGGTGGCAAGTCTGATATTCTTGCTTCAAATATGACTTACGGCGGATCGCCTGATTATTATAAAACCACCTTGCAGCAAATCTCCGAGGCAACTGTTTCAGGAATTAAAAACACAGCAGGAAAATGGCTGAGTGATGGAGTTTATGTTCTCGAAGTTCACCCCTTCCCTGAATATACAACAACAGATGCCGGCGCAGATAGGACAAAACTACCTGAAACCGGCGAAGCTCCTGAAGTTAAATTCCCCGAAATTCAACGAACTACTTTATCCAACGGATTGAAAATAGTTTTAGCAGAACGTCATTCAATTCCTGTAGTAAATTTTAATATGATTTTTGATGCCGGTTATGCTGCTGATCAGTTCACAAACCCCGGAACCGCAAAGCTAACAATGGATATGCTTGATGAAGGAACTAAAACAAAATCCTCTCTTGAGATTAGTGAAGAGCTGAGTATGCTTGGCGCAAATTTAAACAGCGGATCATCGCTTGATAATTCGAGCATTTCCCTATCTTCGTTGAAAGCAAACCTTGACGGCTCGCTTAAAATTTTTGCAGATGTAATTCTTAACCCATCCTTCCCCGAAAATGAATTGAGCAGACTGAAAAAACAATTACTAGCTACGATTCAGCGGGAAAAGGTCACTCCGATTCAAATGGCGCTTCGCGTATTTCCAAAATTATTATACGGCTTTGGCCATGCTTACGGCAATCCGCTTACTGGCTCGGGAACTGAATCGTCAGTTGAAAAAATTACAAAAGATGATTTAATGAAATTTCATAAAGATTGGATTGCCCCCAACAATGCAACTCTTGTTGTTGTTGGTGATATTACTTTAAATGAAGTTAAATCAAAACTTGAAAACCTTTTTAAAGATTGGGAAAGCCAAACCACACCCGAAAAAAATATCAGCAGCATTGATGATAATTTAAAACCTACTGTTTATATAATGGATAGACCAGGTTCCCAGCAATCTTTAATTCTTGCATCAAGCATTGCCCCCAAAAGATCTTCAGAAGATGAAATAGCAATTCAGACTGCAAATAATATTTTAGGCGGGCAGTTTACTTCAAGGGTCAATATGAATCTGCGTGAAGATAAACATTGGTCTTATGGCGCATCTACCTTTATAATGGGGACGAAAGCGCAGAGACCATTTATCGTTTATGCGCCTGTTCAGACTGATAAAACAAAAGAATCAATGTTCGAAATAAAAAAAGAACTAACGAATGTACTCGGCGAAAAGCCAATTTCGATGGAAGAATTTGAAAAGGACAAACAAAATCAAATTTTAAGTCTGCCCGGAAGCTGGGAAACAATGGGCTCGGTTGGTGGTTCACTTTCAGAGATTGTTGTTTACAATCTTCCAGACGACTACTTCTCGAAATATTCTGCTAATGTAATGTCATTAAATTTAGATGAAGTAAAAGATTCTGCCGGTAAGATAGTTAAGCCTGAGAATCTGATTTGGGTAGTAGTTGGCGACAGAAGTAAAATTGAGGAAGGTGTAAAAAGTCTCGGTTTCGGTGAGATAAAATACATCGACGGCGATGGTAATATTATTCAGTAAAGATTTTTATATCTCTATTCTAAAAGCCGGCATTGTCCGGCTTTTATATTATTAACTGAACTTACCTAAAATGACTTTTATAAACTTCTATTGTCATTCTCATCTCATTGGGATGGTAATCCATTTTTTGTTTATTTTAGGATAGAGCATAACTGCTTTTTCGGGTATGATAATCATGATTCAAGGTGTTGTTAGATACAGTTATTAATGAAGACTTACGAGAATCAGAGACTTGGTGGTACTGCTGATGGCACTGCCAGTGAAATGGAAATATTCAGAATTTAAATTTTTTAAAAGTCTCTAATTATAGACATTGTTTTGTGTTATTATATGAAATTTTACCTATTGAATGGTAGAGAATTTAACTTGTGTGAATAGAACTACACAAAAGCTATAATTGATTCTCCATATTGAGAAGTAAAGTGGGCGAAATACTGCTTTTAAGCAATTATAATAAGATTTTTATTGGCAC